>CALGEE010000440.1 GCA_937881525.1 uncultured Sphingomonadales bacterium
TGCCAAATATTTTATATCTCTGCCGAAACTGCTTGGTGGCGACATGAGCTTGCAACACCCGTTCCGCTATCCCACATGACAAACATGCACCGCTCGAAACGAAAAAACTGGAGCGACACACCGGCCTATCGCTGGTCGATGATCATTTTAGGTTGGGCGCTGATCGTTGCAGCGCCACTTGTCAGCTGGCTTCCAGGACCAGGCGGACTATTGCTGTTCATCATCGGGCTCGGCGTGATCCTCAAACATTCCCGTTGGGCAAAGAAGCGATATTCGCGGCTTTCAAAGCAACATCCCGAATATGCCCACTGGGCAAATTGGGCACTGCGCCGCCACAAGGTCAAAGGCCGCCCTCCCTTCCCGGACGTTAAAGGCGATTTTCTGAACCTATTCCGCCGCGACGACATCGACATGAAAATGCCCTGACCTGTGTTGACTTTTAACCTCCCTAACCGTATCGGCCACAGCAACAGAAACGGTCGCTGGACAGATTCGGCGGCCATTTTCATTTCAAGACGCAAAAAATTTAAGGATTACAGTCATGAAGCGCACTTTTCAGCCGAGCAATCTCGTGCGTGCCCGTCGCCACGGTTTTCGTCTCCGTATGTCGACCGCTGCAGGCCGCAATATCCTGAATGCGCGCCGCGCACGCGGCCGCAACAAGCTGTCAGCTTAATCGCACAGCAGGCGAACCGCGACATGCGCGGTTACAGCGTCATCAAAAAAAGGCCAGATTTCTTGGCCGCCAACCGGGGGAAGCGATATGCAACTCCCGGTTTTGTTTTGCTTGTGAAAGACAGGCAAGATGAAAGCGCCGATATTAGGCTTGGCATTACCATCACCAAAAAAGTGGGTAACGCCGTCGTCCGCAACCGCATGCGCCGCCGTTTCCGCGCCTTGGCGCAGGAGATGCTAGGACAAAAAGGCAAATGTGGCGCCGATCACATTCTGATTGGTCGCGATAGCGGTATTGAACGGGATTTCAGCGAATTGCGGGCGGACATGGCCAAAGCTTTAGACAAATTATGTCAGCAAAACCGAAGCGCGGAACCTGCCGAAGCGCGCCAAGACAAAAAGCGCCCTTCTACAGAATCAGGGCCGCGCTAAAGATGATCGCAAAGCTCTTCATCCTTGTTGCAAGGGCTTGGCAAATAGGCCCGTCGCGCATTTTGCCGCCGACATGCAGGTTTAGCCCAAGCTGTTCGGCGTATGCGATTGGGGCGCTCCAGAAATATGGCGCATTTAAGGGTGGCTGGCTGGCCATCAAACGGCTATTGCGCTGCCAACCTTGGGGTGGGCACGGATATGACCCGGTGCCATGACGCCCAACTGACTGTTAAATGGGGATTTGTAGACGTGGACGATAAACGCAACTTGGTTTTTGCTGTATTGCTGACGGGCCTTATCCTGTTCGGTTGGCCCTATGTCGCCAGCTATTTCTTGCCAACCCCTGCCCCAGTAACCAGCACAGCGAAGTCTGTGGCAACGCCTGCGGGTGCCGCGACATCCGATGTGTCTGTCGAAGCTGCCCCTGCTAAGTTGGAATCCCTACCCTTAGGGACAGCGCTCCAATCGTCGGCCCGTGTCCTTGTGGAAACACCTAAGCTGAAAGGTTCAATCAACATTGAGGGCGCAAAGATCGATGACCTCCTGCTGCTCGCCCACCGCACTGAGCTCGCTAAGGATTCGGCGCCCGTGCGCCTCTTTGCCCCATCCGGTACCAAAGATGCATATTTCGCGCGCTTTGGTTGGGCGGGTACGGGCATCATCGCGCCCGATGACAAAACAGTCTGGACGCCAAGCAGCAATAAGCTGACGCCTTTGACCCCCGTCACATTAAGCTGGACCAACCCGCAAAACCAAAAGTTCGAGATCGCTTTGTCGATTGATGAAAACTACATGATCACCGCGAAGCAGCGCTTTACCAATGGCGGAACTGCGCCGGTGCAGATCGCAAATTTTGCATTGCTTAGCCGCACCGGCAAGCCTGCAGACTCGACAGGAGGTGGCTCCATATTCACGAATATCCACATTGGTCCGATGGGCGTTTTTGATAACAAACCCAATTATGATTGGGGCTATGTCGATGTCGCCGAAAACAAGGGTGAAGCATCGTTCAACAGCACCGGTGGCTGGCTTGGTTTCACCGACAAATATTGGTTGGGTGCGCTCATTCCCGACCAGAAAACAGCTGTGTCGGCAAAGTTCCGTGCCAGCGGTGATGTCTATCAAGCGCAAGTTATACCCACGCGTTATACCAATGTCGCTGCTGGTGCCGCGTTGGAGACCAATTCGCGTCTTTTCGCCGGCGCCAAGGAAATGGCTGTTCTGGATAGCTATTCAAAGAAACTGGGCATCCCTTATCTCGATTACGCCATCGATTGGGGATGGTTCTGGTTCATCGCCATTCCCTTCTTCTGGATACTCCACTGGTTGTTTGGCGTATTCGGTAACTTTGGCGTTGCAATCATTGGCCTGACCCTCGTCGTGCGCGGCTTCATGTATCCCGTCGCGCAGAAGCAATTTGCGTCGATGGCGCAGATGCGTGCTGTCCAGCCGAAGCTGAAAGCCCTTCAAGAGCGTTGGAAAGACGATAAGCCGCGCCTGCAGCAGGAGATGATGAAGCTGTACAAGGAAGAGAAAGTTAACCCGTTGGCGGGCTGCCTTCCGATCGTGCTCCAAATTCCAATCTTCTTTTCGCTTTACAAGATTCTGCTGCTGTCGATCGAAATGCGTCACCAGCCTTTCGTCTTGTGGCTGAAGGATTTGTCAGCGCCAGATCCGCTGACACCAATCAACCTGTTCGGGCTGCTGCCTTTTGATCCGCCGTCCTTCATCGCCATCGGTGTATTGCCAATCTTGTTGGGGGTCACAATGTGGTTGACAATGCGGCTTAATCCGCAACCGATGGACGAAGTGCAAAAGCAGGTATTTGCGGTAATGCCATGGTTCCTGATGTTCATCATGGCACCGTTCGCCGCTGGTCTTCAATTGTATTGGGTGATGTCGAACGTCGTGTCGATTGCGCAGCAAAAATGGTTGTATTCGCGGCACCCCGTATTGCGGGAGCAAATGGCGCGTGATGCCGAAGAAAAGGCACAAGCCAAGGCGAATGCAAAGGCGTGACCGAAGCGACGACCAAAATCTTTTCAGGGCCCATAAGCTTCCTGAAATCCGCGCCGAAACTTGAATTTCTGCCCGAACCAACGGTGCCGGAAATCGCGTTTGCGGGTCGGTCAAATGTCGGCAAGTCGAGCTTGATCAACGCACTTGTCAACCGCAACAATCTCGCGCGTGCGTCGAATACGCCGGGTCGCACGCAGGAGCTTAACTTCTTTGATGTGGGCGACCCTGCGGTGTTTCGCATCGTGGACATGCCGGGCTATGGCTATGCCAAGGCGCCGGTCAAGACCGTGCAGCAGTGGCGGTATTTGATTAACGATTATTTGCGCGGCCGCGTGGTGTTGAAACGCGTGTTCGTTCTCATCGACAGCCGCCACGGCATTAAGGAGGTCGACCACGACATCATGTCGATGCTCGATAAAGCGGCAATAAGCTACCGCATCGTGCTGACCAAAACTGACAAGATCAAAGCCAGCGACCTTGCGGATGTCGAAACCGATACGATGACAAAGCTGCGCAAGCATGTTGCGGCGTATCCTGACCTGTCGGTGACCTCAGCCGAAAAGCGCGGCGGCATTGAAGAACTGCGTGCGGCGGTATTGGAAGCTGTGGCCTCGTAAAAAGTGCGTAAATTTTGCTTTTCTGCCCTCTCGACAGAAAAGCAAACAGCGACCATGTAAGGTCGCATGACCTTGAAACTGATCATTGGAAACAAAGCCTATTCAAGCTGGTCGCTGCGCGGCTGGCTTGCTGCGAAGCAATCTGGCCTCCATTTTGAAGAGGTCATCGTGCCTTTGTTTGCGCCGGACTGGGAACAACGCAAGCGTCAGGCAGATCTTGCACCATCGTCGGGCAAGGTGCCAATCTTGTGGGATGGAGAAGCCGTCATTTGGGACAGCCTCGCCATCATCGATTATTTCGCCGATAAGGTCGGGCGTGACCGTTATTGGCCCAAGGACGCTATCGCGCGCGGCATGGCGCGGTCCATGGCGGCGGAAATGCATGCGGGTTACATGTCCTTGCGCCGCGAATGCCCGATGAATACGCGCAAGACCTTCACCGAGGTGACGCTGTCCGAAGAAACCCGCGCCGATGCTGTCCGCATATTGCAAACATGGGCGGAGGCGCGATCGCGCTTTGGCAAGGATGGGCCTTATCTGTTCGGCACCTTTAGCGCGGCGGACATCATGCTTGCGCCTGTGGTCACGCGGTTTGTGACCTATGGCTTCAACCTACCCGGCTTTGCGCAAGCTTATGCTGAAGCCATCATGACGCATCCATGGATGGAACAATGGTATGCCGCCGCGGCCGAAGAGCCGTGGACGATAGAACGCATCGAACGCGCCTTTACATAGTTGCGTTTAGCCGCATTGCGCCCGATGCAACAGCTTCTGATCGGCCAGTACCAAAGCCATCATCGCCTCGACCACGGGCGTGCCCCTGATGCCTACGCAAGGGTCATGGCGACCCTTGGTGACAATGTCCGTTGCATCGCCATCACGCGTCACCGTTTCAACTGGCGTGAGGATGGACGACGTTGGTTTGAACGCAACACGCACCAACACAGGTTGCCCCGTTGAAATACCGCCCGCGATTCCGCCTGCGTTATTCGCCAGGAACTCGGGATGGTTCGATCCTTCGGTCGCAGGCCGCATCCGGTCTGCATTTTCCTCACCGCGCAAACGTGCTGCGCCAAAGCCTGCACCGATCTCGACGCCCTTTACGGCGTTGATGCTCATCATCGCAGATGCAAGCTCACCATCAAGCTTGGCATATAAAGGTGCGCCCCAACCGGGGGGAACGCCCGTAGCAACGCATTCGATAACCGCGCCAAGCGAGGAGCCAGACTTGCGTGCGTCGTCTACCATTTTTTCCCAACGACCGGCGGCGGCTTCATCTGGGCAAAAGAAGGAGTTTTTACCAATTTGCGATGCTTCAAAATTGTCGCGATTAATCGCATCGCCACCGATTTCAGCGACATAGGCCATGATTTCCACATCCGGTATGACGGCACGCGCCACTGCGCCAGCCGCCACGCGCGCAGCGGTTTCGCGCGCGCTTGACCGGCCACCGCCGCGATAATCGCGAAAGCCGTATTTGGCATCATAGCTATAATCCGCATGTCCTGGGCGATAGGCCTTGGCGACGTCGGAATAATCCTTTGACCTTTGGTCCACATTTTCGATCATCAGCGAAATCGGCGTACCTGTGGTGCGGCCTTCAAACACGCCTGACAATATGCGCACAGCGTCCGGTTCCTGCCGCTGGGTGGTAAAGCGCGACGTGCCAGGGCGGCGCTTGTCGAGAAATGGCTGAATATCGTCCTCGGACAACGCAAGACCCGGAGGGCACCCGTCAACCAATGCGCCAAGCGCGGGACCATGAGATTCACCCCATGTCGAAAAACGGAATACGCGGCCAAAGGTATTAAAGCTCATATAATGTTTCCGTTTTCTTCACATACACCGAAATTTATGCCCCGCTATCATTAGGATATAGCGATATCAGGAGCATCCTCCTGCTTCATGCCGACGGTGTGATAGCCTGCGTCAACATGGTGGATTTCGCCGGTAACACCCGCCGCCAGGTCGGACAGGAAGTAGAGCGCCGATGACCCAACGTCATCAATCGTGACATTACGGCGCAACGGCGTGTTCAACTCGTTCCATTTCAGGATGTAGCGGAAGTCCCCAATACCAGACGCCGCCAGCGTCTTGATTGGACCAGCGGAAATGGCGTTGACGCGAATGCCCTGCGGCCCCACGTCATTGGCCAGATATTTGACCGACGTTTCCAGCGCAGCCTTCGCAACGCCCATGACGTTATAATGCGGCATGACCTTTTCCGCGCCATAATAACTGAGCGTCAGCAGCGAACCACCGCCCTCACCGGTTTCGGGATCAAGCGGCTTTATCATTGCGGCAGCGCGCTGGGCAACGGCGGTGAAGCTGTAAACGCTGATATTCATAGTCATCAGGAAGTCCTCAAGGCCAACCTCATAATATCTGCCGCGCAGCGCCTCTTTATTGGTGAAGCCAATCGCGTGAACCACAAAATCGATAGTGGGCCATTTCTCCGCCAGCGTTTCAAACGCGCGGTCGAGATTGGCCATGTCGGCCACATCGCAATCAATCAGGAAATCGCATCCAAGCTGCGCCGCCAATGGCCGCACCCGCTTTTCCATCACTTCGCCCTGATAGCTGAACGCCAATTCGGCACCTTCGGCGTGCAAGCGCTTCGCAATGCCCCATGCCAGCGACTTGTCATTGGCCAGCCCCATAATCAGCCCGCGTTTGCCCGCCATCAATCCGGTCATAATATCCTCATTCGTCAGGTAAAAACTCTCGCACATCCTTTAGTCCATTTTCATGTGCGTTGGCCAGCGCCGCGTTCAACTGCGCGCCAGTCACCATTCCAAGTCCAATGAGATAAAAGAAAATCAGCGCGACCATAACTCCGGCCAAGCTGCCATACGTAAGGTCATAGTTGCTGACGCTGGATAGAAATAGAGGTAGCAAGGCGGTCAGTCCAAGCCACCAAATACTGACTAAGGCTGGCCCCGGCCATTTTGGAAAGTCGGGGGACCGATATTTGGAGGGCGTTAGACTTACAAAAATAACATAGATTGCGGCGAATAATGCAATGAAAGGAATGATGCGTCCCCACGCAAAATAGCTTGAAACAGTCTGCGCCTCAGGAATGAATCGATACACAAAATCCTCAGCCGCGGTCACCAAAACCTGCGCCGAAAATGCAATCATTGCGAGCACGACCGACGCGATAATCGCCCCAAGTGATCCAAGGCGATAATGCCAAAATGCGCGGCTTGGCGTTGCGCCGTAGGAACGATACAAAACGTCGCGGAAGGTCTCGATAAGGCTCGCTGCGGTCCAAAGGCTGACGGCGGCGCTGAACCACAATAATGGCCCAGAGCGGGCTTTCATGGCGGACTGGACGGGTTCTTGAAGGGCGCTAGCGACGCTTGGCGGCACAGTTTTAAAAAATGCTGTGATAAGCGCAAGACCCGACCCAGTCTGTCCGAATGCGCCTGCGATGGCCGCCGCGACAATGCAAAAAGCAAACAGCGACACCAACGAGAGATACGCAAAATTGCCTGCGTGAATGAACCCATCGCTATACACACCGACGCCCACACGCTTGACCACTTCAATGACCTGACGCGGACGGCCAAGGCGCGCGAACCATTTGGCTTCGCTTTCATCGGGGTGTTTTGCCGCCGGAAGGTGCGCGCGCGCCTCCGGTGACAAAGGCGAAATTTCAGACACCCATATTCTCCCGGACAGAACTGTCCGAAAGAACGCCACTCAGCCGTTCCAGTTCCGCAGGATCATTCGGCAGATGGATCATCAACGTCACCAGTTGATCACCCCGCGCGCCGGTCTTGGCTGTGAAGCCACGCCCCTTGATGCGCAAAACCGCGCCGGAATTGGTACGCGGTGGAACCGTAAGCATGACTGCACCATCAACCGTCAGAACCTTAACCTTGCCGCCAGCCACAGCCTCTTTGAGTGAAATCGGAAGGTCAATGCGGATGTTGTCGCCGTCACGGACCAGATCCGGATGTTTGCCTAGCTTGAGCATTACCATCGCATCGCCATTGCCACCGGGGCCGGCTTGCCCGCGGCCGGGGATGCGGATTTGCTGTCCGGCGACTATGCCAGCGGGCAGTTTGAACTCCACCGTCTTCCCATCACCCAGCAGGATGCGCTGCGGTGCAAGCGTTGCGGCGTCTGTAAACGATACCAGATGTTCATACGCAATATTTGCGCCTTTGGGTGGGGGAGCATGTTGCGGGCGTGGTCCGCCCCCCCCGCTGGGGCGCGCCCCGCCGCCACCAAACAGGCCATCGAAAATATCGCCAAGGTCAATTCCGCCGCTGCCGAAGTCGAAATTTCCACCATTTGAGCCGCCCTGGCTGTAGCCACTACCGCCACCAAACGGGTTGCCTGCAAAACGTGGCTGCCCATTTTCGTCAATTTCCCCGCGATCATATTGGCCGCGTTTTTTGGCATCAGACAAAAGGTCATAGGCTTGCGTGACTTCGCTAAACCGATCCGACGCTTTCGGATTGTCCTTGTTCTTATCGGGGTGCAATTCCTTTGCCAGCTTGCGATAGGCGATCTTAATCGCCTTTTCGTCCGCCCCTTTGGACACGCCTAATATGGAATAAGGATCTGCCATTCTTGTCCCTGTTACTCAACCTATCCGTCTTACATTGGTATTACAGCGACGGGAGTCAACTTGGAAGCACCGCATTTTGGGGTTTTTCGCCCTTTATCTGGCGTAGCAGAAGATAGAGCAGCAGGCCAATCGGCCCTGCCATCAAGGTAAAGAACAATATCGGTATCTGCAGCCAGCGGGATATTTTGTGCCTATCCGCATTGCGCGAAATCCAGGTGCCGACAAACAGGTCAAAGGCCAGATAATGAATCCAGCCGATGGTTGCACCGCCGGGGGAATCAAAAAGCGCCATAACGCCTGCCAAGCTGGTTAAATCTGCAGCCGGGCGACCAGTGGGTCCACCATCCGAAATCAGACCTGCCATCAACGGAATAATAAGGACCGCATATAGGCATGCGAGCAAGACCGAGCCTGCAAAAAACACAATCGGGGCTACTATCTCGCGTTTCGGGGCGAACGCCAGAGCCAACCATCCAAGCAAAGCCCATGCGTTTGCGACACCGAATATCATTTCCCAGTTCATTTTATCGTCTAGCCCCTTTTAACCCGCATCAGTCTAGCCTATCGGTCAGCTATGAAAAGACCTGATCCCTTTTGCCTGTTCGACACCTGGTTTGCCGAAGCGCGAACCACCGAAACCAATGACTCCAACGCGATGGCATTGGCGACCACGGGCGCCGATGGGCAGCCTTCGGTGCGCATGGTGTTGTTGAAGGGGCATGGCCGCGACCTTGGTACGCATGGTGGGTTCGTATTCTACACCAATTTCGAAAGCCGAAAGGCCATGCAATTGTCCGACAATGCGCATGTTGCCTTGCTGTTTCACTGGAAATCGCTGCGCCGGCAAATTCGTATTGAAGGTGCGGCCAACCCCGTCGACGACGCCACAGCCGACGCGTATTTTGCAACGCGTTCCCGCAATTCGCAGCTTGGCGCATGGGCATCCGACCAGTCCCGCCCCCTTGCGGACCGCGCGACCTTTGAAGCGCGTTTCGCCGAAGTGGAGGCCCGCTTTGATGGTCAGGACGTCCCCCGACCACCCCATTGGTCCGGCTGGGTGGTGAGCCCTGAACGGATCGAATTCTGGCAAGATCGGGAATTTCGCCTGCACGAACGCTGGCTATATGAACGCAACGGCGACGGCTGGACAACTGGCATGCTGTACCCATGATGTTAAAGCTATGAGCCTTGCACATAATCACCATCACCATGCACATAGTGACCTGACCAACCGCGCAGCCATTGCCAGCGTCAGTATGGCCCTGTTCCTGCTGGCACTTAAAATCTTTGCAGCTGCCGAAACAGGCTCGGTCGCCTTATTGGCTTCCTTGGCAGACACAGGCTTTGACGTTCTGGCATCGGTACTGACATTATTCAGCGTCCGTTATGCTGCGATGCCCGCTGATGATGACCACCGGTTCGGCCATGGCAAGGCAGAGGCGCTGTCTGCGCTGTTTCAAGTCATATTGATCACCGTATCGGCCATATTGATCGCATGGCGCGCTATCGTCCGCTTGGACGCACAAGAGCAAACGGCGCACCCCGAATATGGCATTGGCGTTTCGGTCATTGCCATCGTCGCCACACTGGGTTTGATTGCCTATCAGCGGCATGTGGTCCGCAAAACAGGATCGGTCGCTATTCAGGCGGATTATGTGCATTATCAAAGCGACCTGTTGCTCAACATCGCGGTGATCATCGCGATTCTGCTCGACACTATGCTGAATGTACGCGGGGCCGACCCGCTATTTGGTTTAGCGATTGCGGCTTGGTTGCTGTGGGGCGCTTACCGCGCGGCAGGCCTAGCACTTGACCAATTGCTCGACCGCGAATGGCCGCAGGAAAAACGGCAAAGGTTTATTGAGGTCGCGCTTCGTCATCCCGAATTGCGGGGGATTCACGACATGCGCACCCGTTCCAGCGGCGCACATGATTTCTGCCAATTCCATGTGTGGGTTGACCCCAACATGACCATAGAAGCCGCGCACCAAATCATGGATGAAGTTGAACAAGCATTGATGGACGAATTCCCCGGCGTGGAGGTGCTCATTCACCCTGATCCCGAAGGTCATAAAGACGAAATGGGATATTTGCCTTCGGAAACTATCGAGCATCATGACCATCCGCATGACTGACCTGCCCTATTTTCACGTCGATGCGTTTGCAGACCGGCCCTTCACCGGCAATCAGGCCGCAGTCATGCCGCTTACCCAGTGGCTTGATGATGATGTGCTTCAGGCGATTGCCGAGGAGAATAATTTCGCCGAGACCGCATTTTATGTGCCGGATCAAACTGGCGCGGCGGATTATAAACTACGCTGGTTTACGCCTGAGGTAGAAATTCGCCTGTGCGGTCATGCAACATTGGCAAGCGGGCATATCATCCTAAGCCAAAACTCTGCCATTGACCGCGTGACCCTGCGCACACGCAAGGCAGGCATATTAGAGGTGCGGCGCGAAGGCGGTGGATATGCCGTGGCGTTACCCGCCATTCCGACCGAGCAGGTCGATAATCCCGAAATGATGGCAGCGATGGGCGGCAAGCCATTGTCGATGCGTAGCAACCCCGACAGCTACAATATGTTCGTATATGCCACGGCAGCGGAAATATTGGCGCTCAAACCCGATATGAAGGCGCTTGCGACGCTCGGCGATGACAGCTTTACCGCAACCGCGCGCGGGGATGACACCGACATCGTCAGCAGAGTCTTCGTCCCGGGTGCAGGTGTTGATGAAGATAGCGTCACGGGCAGCGCGCATGCCGTTATTGCGCCTTATTGGGCTTCTGTGCTCGGCCGCGACCATTTCACCGCGTATCAGGCTTCGGCGCGCGGTGGATATTTGGGTTGCCGGCTTGAGGGTGCACGAGTTTGGTTGTCAGGCCATTGTTTTACGGTAATAAAGGGTGTGTTCAGCTTGCGCTGACCATCAACGACATTCTATTGTTCAAAGGATCATTCATGCTGAAGTCATTCGCCGTTTTGTCGGCACTCCTGCTTTCACCCGCCGTAATGGCGCAAGATGCACCCCCGCCTCCGCCAAGCGGCGGCATGCCACAGCCAGAACAGATTGTCGCACTCATGGACATCAATAAGGATGGCTTCATCGCAAAAGACGAAGCACAAGGGCCATTGGTTCAGTATTTCGCAGTGATCGACGCGGACAAAGACGACAAGATTTCTTTAGAAGAATTGAAAACCGCTATGGCAGCAATGCGTCCCCCAGAGCCTTCGCAATAACCGCATCATAAATGCGTAAGACGCGCGGGACGCCAACTGGCCTCCCGCGCGTTTCTATTTTAGGCCACGGTTGCTTTGCGGATAACGCCTGGGTTCGCAGGCGGCTCACCCTTTGGCAAAGCATCAACATGCTCCATGCCGCTGATCACTTGGCCCCATACTGTGTACTGGCGGTCCAAAAAGCTTGCATCGTCAAAGCAGATGAAAAACTGGCTGTTGGCGGTGTTCGGATCATTCGTCCGCGCCATTGAACATACGCCGCGCACATGTGGCTCAGCATTAAATTCCTGCGCCAGATTTGGCTTGGACGATCCGCCCATGCCCGTGCCATTGGGGCAACCGCCCTGCGCCATAAAACCAGGAATGACGCGGTGGAACTTCACGCCGTCATAAAAACCTTCGCCGGCAAGTTCCGTGATGCGCGCAACATGGTTTGGTGCCAAATCTGGGCGAAGCTTGATGACAACGTCGCCGCTGTCGAGTGAGAGAGTAAGTGTTTCATCGGCCATATTGATGATCCTTCAGGCTTGGCAAATAGATGACGGTGGCCTTAGGGGATGCATCGCATCGGTGCAAAGCCAAAATCATTGCATTTTGACGCTGCCTGCGTAGGAGGGGCCATTATTTATATCATGGTTCCAAATTGAAAATCGGGAGGCCCGCACATGACCAGCGACATCGCCAGCCCGAACATCATCGACACCGAAATCGTTAAAACTCTGGATGAGGACAACCGCCTCACCCGCGACTATGTTGACCGCGTTCTGGTTGCTGTTGAAGACGGAAATCTGAACGAAGTACGCCGGTTGGTGGAGCCGCTCCACGAAGCCGACATTGCCGACCTTCTCGAACTGACGCCATCCGAAAGGCGCGGCGAACTAGCCATAAGCCTTGGCGACTTGATGAGCGCCGAAGTGCTGGCCGAGGTCAATGATTATGTCCGTGAGGATATAATTGACGCCCTACCTGCCGCACAGGTTGCAGGGCTCGCAGGGCAACTAGATTCCGATGATGCAGTTGCGATTATCGAGGATATGGAGGCTGAGGACCAGCAAGCGGTGCTTGCCGAACTGGACCCAGAAGACCGCGCGGTGATTGAAGACGCGCTTTCATATCCCGACGAATCGGCTGGTCGAATCATGCAGCGCGAATTGGTCGCGGTGCCCGAGCATATGACTGTTGGTCAGCTCATTGATTATCTGCGTGATCATCAGGATCTGACCACCGAATTCTGGGAAGTCTTCGTCGTCGACCCGCAGCATAAGCCCGTTGGCACATGCAAGCTAAGCTGGATCATGCGCAGTGAGCGCAAAGTGCCGGTCAGCGACATCATGATGCACGAGCAGACCCTGATCCCTGTCGACATGGATCAGGAAGAAGTCGCCTTACGCTTCCAGAAATATGCCCTTATTTCAGCCGCCGTTGTCGATGGTTCTGGCCGGTTGGTCGGTGTTATCACCGCCGATGATATCGTCCACATCATTCAGGAAGAAGCGGACGAAGATATTCTCCGCCTGTCCGGCGCCGGCGATGGCGATATTAACGAGCCGATAGCCGATAGCTACAAAGCGCGCGTGCGGTGGTTGATCGCGAATCTGGGGACCGCCTTGGTTGCATCGAGCGTGATTAGCTTCTTTGGTGCCGCTATCGAACAAATGGTCGCACTCGCCGTGCTGATGCCCATCGTTGCCGGCGTTGGCGGCAATGCCGGTACGCAGACTTTAGCCGTTACGGTCCGTGCGATTGCGACGAACCAACTTACCGATTCGAATACCCGCCGCGCAATCAAGCGCGAAATGGCCATTGCGTTCATGAACGGCGCAACAATAGCTGCGCTTGCAGGGATTGGCGTAGCGTTGTGGTTTCAGAATTTTCATCTTGGCTTCGTCATTGCGGCAGCCATGCAGTGTAACATCCTGCTCGCCGGATTTGCCGGGGTTTTCATTCCGGTAATGCTCGACAGATTCGACCAAGACCCCGCCGTTGCCAGTTCTGTTTTCGTAACGATGATCACTGACTCGATGGGCTTCCTCATTTTTCTTAGCCTTGCGGTATTCAGCGGCCTTGTCGGTTGAACACGCGGTTCCCAAATACAACATATGCCACTGAACATGACCAAAATAGCCTTTGGCGCAGAGAGCCCAAAGCATTTGCGGGAGCGGCTTACAGCTTATGCCCAAGACGGCGAGGTCCGCATAACCACCCGCTATTTGCCCAAGCGCGTCGATGAAATGGCAGGTGGATCATTATATTGGATACATACGCATACGATCATCGGTAGAAGCCCGATCATTGGATTTATGGAAAATGGTGCTGGTCGGCATTGGATCCGCATTGAACCGCGCCTCATTGCCGTCCGCTCAATGCCAAAGCGCGCGCATCAGGGTTGGCGCTATCTTGAAGAAGCCAATGCGCCGCCCGATTTCGATTCCGTCGAAACCGATGGCCGCGACGAGATGTCGCCAAAGATGCTGAATGAGTTAATGAAAATGGGACTGGTCTAGGGTTAGGACCCTAAGCCGCTGCGCGCTTGGTCAGTACCTTGTTAATCACATCGGCAAATGTCTCGGCGCTTTGGGCGCCGGGCACCATATATTTCTGATCGAAAATGATTGCGGGAACGCCAGTGATATTCTGGTCAATCCAATGCTCCATTTCCGCCCGCACGGTTTCGGTAAGCGCAGCATCATTGATCCATGCCAAAGCCACGGCGCGGTCCATGCCTTGCGCCTCGGCAATATCGCACAAGACTTCGGTGTCGCTCACGTCGCGGCGGTCCTGAAAATAGGCTGTGAACAAAGCCATTTTCAGCGCAGTTTGTGCGCGCCATCCGCGTTCGCTGCCAAAGATGGTCAGCAATTTGTGCGCCTTGAACGTATTGTAAATGCGCATGCCGTCGCCATAATCAAAGGCGAAACCGACGCTATCCCCAATGTCGGACAACCTGCTCCGGTTGGCGCGGCTTTGTTCGGGTGTGCTGCCATATTTGCGCGCAATATGCTCTGCGGTATCTTCGCCTTCTGGCGGCATGTGGGGGTTCAGTTGAAACGGGTGCCAGTGCGTTTCGGCGGCAATGTCTTGGCCAACTAGCGTGAGAGCCTGCTCAACTTGCTTCAGGCCAATGATGCACCATGGGCATATCACGTCCGAGACGATGTCGATGCGCAACGGAACGGCGGAGGCCATTATTGGTTTACCCAATGCCGCAACAGGCTGTGCGCAATGGCGAAAGGCGGCGGAGCGTTAAAGCGACGGTCGGTCTCGCCCTTCAGAGCAGCGATGGCTTCATCCTTGGTCACCCACATCGCATCTTCAATCTCGTCCGTGTCGAGCGTGAGTTCATCCCCAAGCGCATCTGCCGTGCAGGCAATCATCAATTGCGATCCGCCAAAGGGCCATGGCTGGCTGGTGATGTAACGGACTGCACCGCAAGTTACCCCCGCTTCCTCATGTATTTCGCGGCGGACCGCCTCTTCAATGCATTCACCGGGCTCCAGAAAGCCAGCGAGCGCCGAATAATTGCCCGGCGGGAAACGCGACTGCCGCCCGACCAATGCCTTGCCTTCAAATTCAGCCAGCATGATGACGACAGGGTCAGTGCGCGGAAAATGTTCCTTTTGGCAATTGCCGCATTTCCGGCCCCAGCCGGCGCGGAACAATATTGTCGCCGCGCCGCAGCCTCCGCAGAAACGATGGCCATTATGCCATTCGATAAGGCTGCGTGCAGTGCCGTAGATCGCAGCGTCTTCGGCTGGTAGCATTGATAATGCCCGCCAAATGGCCGGTGAACGAAACGCGTCACCCGTTGCGTCAACCAAAGCCACGAAATGCGGTTTGCCGTCGGCAAGGCCAAGCAGGATCAGTTCTTCCGACCCCTCAAGCTCGGCAAAAGAATGCCAATGCAGGCCGCCTGCATCGCTGACCCTTGGATCAAGCCCATCAAGTCCCAGCACCCGCGCGCGCAAGTCACCCAGTAGCGCGCCATACGCTTCTGCATCGTTGCGGACGCGGTCAGCGCGGTCTAGCGGCGAGCCCGTAAAACCAGGAGCCATCATCGGATCAGGCTGGCCGACCTAGGTCTTGAAGGACCCATTTGGCAAAGTTTTCGTGGAATGGGTAAACGTTGCTTGGCATATATTGCGCCATCATGACCGCACGCAATTTGCGTTTTGGATCGACAAAGGCGACTGTACCTGCCGCACCGCCCCAGCCAAAAACCCCGTCGTTCGCGCCCTTGCCCACCCGGCCGCCAGCACCAAAGCCAGCGCCATCGGCAAAAGTGCCGGCGGTCGAGACAGCAGGCGGCAACAAGTCGGACATGGCCAGCTTTGCTGTTGCGGTTGACATGATGCGCACACCGTCCAGCTCGCCATAATTGGCAAGCATGTTCAGGAAACGATCATAATCGCGCGCCGAAGCAACAAGGCCAGCGCCGCCAAAGGCGAAAGCTGGCTTGTCGAGGTAAATGCTCGTGGCTGCAGGATCGATTGGGAAAAGCATACCATTCAAGGGCGCATAGTTCGACACAAAGCGTCTGGTTTCCGACGCTGGAACCTGAAAATAACTGCTGTTCATTTTTAGCGGTTCAAAGATGCGGGTCTTCAGGAACGCCTCAAAATCCATTCCGCTTGCGACCTCAATCACGCGGCCAAGCAGATCCAGCGAGATCGAATAGCTCCATTTCGTTCCTGGCTCGGCAATCAAAGGCTGCTTCGCCAAACGTTCGGAGAATGTTTTAAGGTCGGGTGTCGGTTTACTCGCTGGCTGACCAGGAATGGGGAAGCGACTTATGATTCCGGGGGTGATGCCATTATCGAGATAGGCCTGCAGCAATGGTCCCTTGGTGACGATCGAATATCCAAGTCCCGCTGTGTGCGTCAGCAAGTGGCGCACGGTAATCTGGGTCTTCGCGGGGACTGCATCCAGGTTTTTTTCAGGGTCGGTAAGAACCGTCATATTGGCAAATTCTGGCAAGAAATCGGCAATTGGCTGGTCTAGCTTCATCTTGCCTTCGCCGACCAAAATCATCGCGGCGATGCCCGTAATTGGCTTGGTCATCGAGTAAACGCGCCACAAGGTATCAATATCAACAGGCGTTTTCTCACCCAGCCCTTGCGTTCCTACAGCGATCAAATCCGGCATTCCGGCTGCGCGGCCGATGGTGGCGAGAATACCGGGGAGCTTACCCGAAGAGACATAGCTTTCAAACTGTGTCCGGATAGTGGGATATAGATCGGCCGTACCTGCCCAAAGGCGCGCAGGCGCGAATGCGCCGATAGCGCCAGCCGCCGCCAGTTGACCACCCCACGATAAAAACCCGCGCCGGCCAATCATCGCCTGACCACTATCTTGCACGCTCATATTCTCTCTCCTGCGTTCATTGCCGCTTCTGTTGCTTTTCTGAATACGGTTGGCAGACCAGCCTTGTCGAGCGATTTTAACGGCCACCATTCGCCCGCACCCGGGTCAGCAGCGCCTGCTGGCCATGACGTAACGGCAATATCGAGAAGAAGCGAAAAATGGGTAAAAACATGCGACACTTGCACCGGCAATCGCCGCCATGCCGCCGGCGCAGGAGGCGTGGAATGGCCATCCAAACGCGCCGTCCATTGATCGTCAGGCAGTGCGCGCATGCCTGCCAGCAGTCCCTTGTCCGCTCGGCGGATGAGCCAAACATGATTGCCCCGCTGAATCCAGTAAACGCTGCCGGTCCGCTGGGGCTTTGCCGCCTTGGGCGTTTTTGCAGGGTAAACTTCCGGATTGCCCAGACGCATGCCCTCGCAGGCAAATGCAACGGGGCAAACGAGACAAGACGGCGCGCGCACCGAACACATGCCCGCGCCTAGGTCCATCATGGCCTGCGCGAAATCCCCCGCGCGGCGATCGGGCGTAATGCTATCGGTCGCCGCACGGATCTGTGGTTTCGACTGTGGCAATGGGGTAGAAATTGCAAATAACCGCGACACGACGCGTTCGACATTGGCATCAACGACCACTGCCCTTTGCCCGAACACTATCGCGGCAATAGCGGCGGCGGTATAGGGGCCCACACCCGGCAACTTTAGCAACTCCGCCTCGGTTTCCGGCAAACGACCTCCATGCTCCGTCACAACCACCCGCGCGCATTTGAGCAAATTGCGTGCGCGGGCATAATAACCAAGGCCTGCCCATGCCGCCATGACATCGGCGTCCTCTGCCGCAGCAAGGACCGCAAAACTCGGCCAAATGTGCGTGAACTTTTGGAAATAGGAACCTACCACCGCAACGGTCGTTTGCTGCAGCATGATTTCCGACAGCCAGACATGATAGGGGTTGGCAAAACCCGCACCCGGCGGCGTGCGCCATGGGAGCGTGCGGGCATGCACGTCATAATGTGCCAGCAACTGCCGGGCGATATCCCCAGAATAATATTCGGATTGTTGGACGTCTGCCATTCAAAATGGCATGGATGAGGCAATGGATAAAGGCAAGTCAGCAACACCGCCAAAAGGCACCAAAAAAAAGGCACTGACGCCCAAAACATTTCAGCGTCCGCGTGGTGGAGAGGCACGCGCCGTATCCGCGCTGATGCCGGATATTGGCCGAGCAGCATTTCGCCGGTTCGGATTTGTGCAAAGCTCGGTCGTTAGCCGCTGGGATGAAATTGTCGGCGCGCGCTATGCCGCTGTATCCGCACCAGAAGCCATCCGTTTTCCGGTGGGCAAGAAATCCGACGGTACACTTGAGCTGACCGTGGAAGGTGCGCACGCCACCATGATCCAGCATGTCCTTCCTGACATCATGGACCGGGTGAACCGTTTTTTCGGCTATGGCGCAATCGCTCGCGTCAAGGTTCGGCAAGGCCCCGTGTCCAAACCGAAGCCTCGGCAGCCATCACCTCCACCCATGCTGAAACCTGTACCCATGGAGCTCGGCGAATCCTTGCGTGAAATTGGCGACCCAGAGCTGTTTGCCGTTCTGGAAAGCCTTGCAAAAAGCCTTGCCAAAGGCGGCAAGTAATACCAGATGCGCAAGATAGTTTTTCAAGACTGAGGCTCACAGTTATGTTGCCGTTAAAAAAACATCTGGCTGCTGCTTTTATAAGTGTGACGGCAATCTCGGCCGGGCTGCTCGCCGCGCCTACACCCAATAAATGGCTGTCGGCCGTTACGGTAACTGCCAAAGGCGCGCATGTCCTCGGCAACCCTGCCGCGCAGAAAAAGGTGGTGGAATATCTCAGCTACACCTGCGGGCATTGTGCAGATTTTGAAGCCAATGAATCGCCAGCGTTCAAGGCACAATTTGTATCGACCGGTAAGGCCAGCCTTGAAATCCGCAACATGGTGCTAAACCCTGTTGACCTGACTGCCGCCGTGCTTGCGCGATGCGGCGGAAAGGGTAAGTTTTTTGGAAACCATAAGCAGCTCTTATCCACGCAATCTGTATGGCTTGGCAAAACCAAAAATATCAGTGCAGGCACACAAGCAAAACTGAAGGCCCAAGATTTTTCTGGGTTCATGATTGGGACCTTTGATGAAATCGGTCTTGGGCCCATCATGCAACAGCGCGGGATCACGCCAGCACAAGCGAAGGCTTGCTTAGCGGATAAGGCTGCGTTCAATGCAGTCGTGGGCATGACCGACGCTGGAGCTAAGCTTGGTGTGCGCGGCACTCCGTCATTCCTCATCAACGGCGTTTTGCAAGATCATGTGCACAGTGCTGCCGAACTGGCGGCTCTCTTAAAATAAACTAACATCCCAGACTGAAGGATTTCCTATGCGCATTAAGACATTCATCATCACAACTGCTGCCGCATTTGCCCTGGCAGCCTGCGGCAGCAGCGACACCGCAGGCCCGCCAAAGGGTGAACCCATTGCTAAGGTCGCATCGCCTGCTGGCAAGGCGTGGATCGACGTGGTCTCCAAAACCGAATTTGGCGGCTATCAAATGGGCAATCCAAGCGCGAAATTGAAGCTTATCGAATATGGCGCCATCAGCTGCCCAGGCTGCGCACAATTCTCGGTGCAATCGAC
>CALGEE010000441.1 GCA_937881525.1 uncultured Sphingomonadales bacterium
CCACGTGCGAGAAAATGCGCGGTCCACCCAGCGCCAATGGGGCCGGCGCCAATGCTTGTCACGCGGGTCACGGATTGAGGATCAGGATACATCATTCACCTTTGAAATTGGGTTCACGTTTCTCGACAAAAGCGGCAACGCCTTCTTTAGCATCTTCAGATTTAAGCATCTTGCGGTAGGTCGGCATGGGATCCGTGCGCATTTTGTGAAACGCCTTTTCGAGCGGCACACATTCAATCTCGCGCTGCACTTCCTTGACGGCTTGCATCGCCAGCGGTGCGGACCACGCGATTGACGCCGCCCATTCGCGCGCGGCATCCATCAATTGTTCCTTGGGAACAACCTTGTTGACCAACCCGTAATGCGCGGCCTCGGTGGCGGACATCCGGCGGCCCAGCAGAAACATCTCCATCGCGATGTTATGGGGAATGCGGCGTGGAAGGCGTTGCAATGCGCCCGCGTCCGGCACAATTCCCAAGGGCATTTCGGGCAGCCCGAATTCCACATGGTCTGCTGCGATCAGCAGATCACAACCCATCGCCATCTCGAACCCGCCACCAATCGCAAGCCCGTTGATCGCGGCGATCACTGGTTTGTTCAGCGCCCAGTTCTCGGTGAGGCCAGTGAAGCCGCCAAAGCCGTATTCATCGGCCTCCCACCAGTTATCAAGGCTCATCTCGCCATCGTTAAGCGCCTTGAGGTCCCAGCCTGCCGAAAAGATCTTGTCCCCGCCGCCCGTTAGAATGGCGCACCGCAAGTCTTTGTCTTCATGCAATTCCTGAAACGCGGCGGCCAGTGCCTGTGAGGTCGGGACATCGATGGCATTCACCTTGCCGCGCTCGAGTGTCACCTCAAGCACATGCCCGTCACGATGGGTCGTTACACCTGTCGACATCAGAGTGTCTCCTTAAATTCTGGCATGACTTCTTTCACGAACATGCGCAGGGATCGTTGCTGCGCTTCGTGGCTGAGACCCATAGATGCGTAGTAGATGAACTCGTTCACCCCCAAGGCTTGATATTTCTTCAACTTTTGAATGACCGTATCGGGCGAGCCGAACATCAGGTTCTCTTCCAACATCACAGGGTCATATTGTTCGCGGCCTTCCAATGCGTCCAGTGGGATGGATTTTGGGAAACCGTTGACCACATCCCCTGTATTGCGGAACAGGTTTTCGAACTGGCTCAGCAACCTGCGGATGGCATTCAGAGCCTCTTGCCGGTCTGCGTCATTGTCGTAAAGACAGGCATGGCGCATCAAAGCAAACCGCGGAAGCCAGCCATTGTCAGCCTTCACGATCGCCTCATTCAATTGCTGCATATAAAGTTCAGCTTCGGCAAAGGGCCGGGTCAGCGGCCAGCAGTTCACGTGGCATTTCTCGCGCATCGCATAGTCGTATGTGATCGGAGAGCGGGCCGAAACCCAAACAGGCACCTCCGGCTGCACTGGCTTGGGGACCGACGTAGAGGTCGGAAAGTTCCAAAACTCGCCGTCGTGGGCATAATCACCGCCCCACAACGCTCGCACTGCTGGCAACATTTCTTGCATATAACGCCAGGCATCAGACTGTTTCAATCCCGGTCTCATGCGGTCAAATTCACGCTGATAGGCGCCAGAGCCGATACCGAACTCCAACCGTCCGCCGCTAATCAGATCAACAAACGCCGCCTCACCCGCCAGATTGATCGGATGCCAATAGGCCGCTGTGGCCACTGCAGTGCCCAAGCGTATATTGCTGGTCTCTTTCGACCACCACGTCAGCAGTTGAAACGGATTGGGTGCAATCGTCATCTCAAGCGCGTGGTGCTCGGCGGACCAGACAATATCGAACCCACCTTCATCGGCAATCTGCACCATCTCAAGCGTGTGACGGGCGACGTCTTTCATGTCATAGCTGTCGTCGATCCGCTCCATGTTCACGGCCAGTTGGAATTTCATCTTAATTCTCCTTACTCAACTCTTAGACCTACTCAACGCATCACAAACGGGTTCGAAATC
>CALGEE010000442.1 GCA_937881525.1 uncultured Sphingomonadales bacterium
TGTCGGATGCGGGCCGCCGCGCGGCGAACGGATGGTCCGCCCTTTCTCGACCGCAAAAACGAAAAGGCGGCGAAAACATCGCCGCCTTTTCGTCATTATTTGCGTAGACTTGGTTAATTGAGCCCCATCCGCCGGAATCTCTGACCTTCGACATCACAGACGAATTTCGAAACCGTCCATTATTTGGGGCCTAGCCCCTCGTTCAGGCGTCAGGACTGTGGTCTCCGGATTTCATCCGGATCCAGCACGGTCATTTCGCCAAACTAACGCCGCCGCCGCGCCCGTCCCTGGGTGCCAAGTCCGATGGACTTCGCCAATTCGGACCGTTGCTTAGCGTAGTTCGGGGCGACCATAGGATAGTCGGCGGCCAAACCCCAACGATCACGGTATTCTTCCGGAGACATATCATAGGCTGTCTTCAAGTGTCGCTTCAGCATCTTGAGCTTCTTGCCGTCTTCAAGACAGATCAGGTAATCCGGAGTGATGGATTTCTTGATCGGGACCACCGGCTCAGGCCGAATCTCTTCCGGTTCTATGACATCACCCAATTTCATCAGGGTTTGATAGACTTCCTCGATCAAACCCGGAATATCGGCGACAGCCATGGAGTTGTTCGAGACGTGCGCCGACACGATGTCAACGGTCGCCTGAACCATCTCATACTGATTTTTTGCTTCGTTCATCTTTTTAACCACGCAATAGTGATTTGAGTTATTTGCGTTTAGATGATTCTTTCCCAGTGTGCAATCAAATTCGTCAAAAAAAACCAAAGAACGAAAACAAAGATGATAAGAGTGGTTAGCTTAGACACATCATAGTTGGAGGAAAGGTTTCCCCTATTTGTTTAATTTTTCGAAACTTTCTGAAATATTCAAATGGATGAGTTTGTTTTGGTGATGCCCATTCGAATGGTCATGAACCAGGCATTGATTCCTGGAATACCTTTTGAAACCGTAAAAACTTAGAGTAATGAAATGCATAGGATCGACATTTCCGTTGTCGAACCAATTTTTACACATATTTATTTTTTGATTAATGTATTAGCACGCGCTCTAGAATAAAAGCATCAATAGCGGCCCCCCGCCCTGTTCGATAGTAGCCCGGTCTGTGTCCAACTTTTTGAAATCCGTGGGCTTCATATAGGGCACGAGCAGGGGCGTTATTCTCCGCGACTTCCAGAACGACCCGATTTGCGCCCAGACTTTTCGCATGGATTTCCCAGGCCTTCAGCAGAGCCCGTCCGAGTCTGCGGTTCTGTGCGTCGGGATGAACGCCGATCGAGCGCAGCTCGACTTCGTCGACTGCCACCT
>CALGEE010000443.1 GCA_937881525.1 uncultured Sphingomonadales bacterium
CCGACAGACAGCAAGCACTTGGCTGATTTGTCTGTCAGCGGGCTCAGGCGTGACCCAATGCCCGCGGCCAAAATGACGGCCACGGGCGGAGGTTTTTTATTGTAAATCATAGGTTTGCCCTGTCTCTATCAGTAGTGTGGAAGGTTATTTCTGGATTGAAAGCTTTCGGTTGGCGTCGATATTCATGCCGTGCCGCCATGCCTTTTGGGCGCCCCAGAACACCTGACTTGCAGCGAAGATCCACAGCATTGGGGTCAGCTGATCTAAGATCAGCGCCGCTGACAGCATGAAAACGAAAACGCCCTCGTCAAAATCTAGGATCTTGGGCTGCTCGCAGAAAAACCATTTAACGTTGGCGGTGGCGCCAAAGCCCAGACCTGCTGAAGGTTCCCGGTGTCTCTGTTGCGCAAGTTTCGCCGGATAATCTGGATCGAGCGATGTTTCGATCTCGAGCGCAATGTATTTCACATAGCCGCGCAGCCCATAGAAAGCGATGCCAATCATAGCAAGGAAGACCGGAACGGCACTTAGTGACTGCGCATAAGCCGCATAACCAACCGCTCCGAACCAAAGTGTCACCTGAACCTGGTCTGTCAATCGGTCCAAATAGCTGCCAAAGGGTGAAGATACCTTGCGGTAGCGCGCCATTTGACCGTCCATACAGTCGAGGACGTGGCTAATCTGTATCAAGACGGCCGCTGCAACGAACCAGCCCAGGCCACCGGCCAAGATACCAATGCTCGCCACCACGGCAATCGCGAAGGATGCGGCAGTGATACGGTTTGGCGTGATCGCGGGGACATCAACGGCAAAGTAATTTGCCGCGATCGCAAGGGGTGCTGTGACAAAGGAAGACCACCATTCGTCATCTTTGGTTTTCGTTGCCCAAAGGCGGGTGATCTTGTCCTTCACAATCCGACCTTGGCCAGCCTTGGCTCTGTCAGACCCCGAATGGTCCGGCCCGCGATTCTTGGCCTGATCGGGGCGATGCCTACGGCCGCCTGCGCCTGCAACTCAAGCAATACGTTTCTCAACGTGTCGAGGAAGAACCAAATGTCATGGTCCGACAACGTGCCGATATTGCCGACCTGAAAGACTTTCCCTGCAAAACAACCTTTGCCTTCGTAGATGATGATTGATTTTTTACGCAGTTTTTCCCGCAAATCTCGAACCGAGATCGACGAAGGCACTTTGACCGTTGTCAGGATCGCGCACATCTCCGCTTCGTCAAGAAGGAACTCGAGGTTCAACTTTCGCATACCATCCCTTAGTTGGTCTGCCCGGGCGCGTATTCGGGCGAAACGCGTGGTGACGCCTTCGGACAAAATGTCAGTCAGTGCTTGTTCGAAGGCGAAAAACAGCGGAACGGCGGGCGTGTTAGGCGTCTGGCTGTGCTTCTCAAAAAGCTATAAAAAGTCGCAAGATTCAGATATGTTGTCTTTGCGGCATGTAGTTTTAGCTTTTCAAACTGGGCCTTGTGCCCAATGACAAAGGACAGTCCGGGATAG
>CALGEE010000444.1 GCA_937881525.1 uncultured Sphingomonadales bacterium
CCACCGGCAAGAAGGTGGCGGTGGTCGGGGCGGGTCCTGCGGGGCTATCCTGCGCCCACCGATTGGCATCAAAGGGGATCGACGTCACGATTTACGATACGCGCTCTAAAGCCGGCGGATTAAACGAATACGGGATCGCCGCCTATAAATCTACAAATGACTTTGCCGCGAAGGAAGTGGCGTGGTTGCTGTCGATCGGTGGTATCACGATTGAAAACAACAAAACGCTGGGCGTGGACATGACGCTTGACGGCCTTAGCTCGGATTTCGACGCGGTTTTTCTGAGTGTTGGTTTGGGCGGCGTTAACGCCCTGAGCCTGTCGAGTGAAGATGAGACATGTGTTTCAGATGCAGTTGGGTTCATTGAAACATTGCGACAATCGACTGACCTGGCCAGCATACCGATTGGGCGCAACGTGGTTGTTATCGGCGGCGGCATGACGGCGGTTGATGCTGCGGTGCAGTCGAAACTGCTTGGTGCAGAGCAGGTCACGATCGCCTATCGACGCGGCCGCGAGGCCATGAGTGCGAGCCGCTATGAACAAGATCTCGCAGCGTCACATGGCGTGAAGCTTTTGTTCAATGTGCAGCCGGTAAAGCTTGAGACTGTGGGAACAGGCACGGCGCTTGTCCTGGAATATACGGCGACAAACGACACTCGGTTGACAGGTACAGGGGAGACCGTGCGCATCGCAGCGGATCAAGTATTTTCCGCGATCGGTCAAACACTTGCTACGGACGGTGGACTGGCCCTTGATGGGCGCAAGATTGCTGTGACAGGCGCAGGCCGCACGAGCCGCGATCGGGTTTGGGCAGGTGGCGACTGTGCCTCCGGTGGTGATGATCTGACTGTAACTGCGGTGGCCGAAGGGCGCGATGCCGCAATGGATATTTATGCAACCTTAATGGGAGGGGCAAACTAATGGCTGATCTAACGACAGATTTCTTGGGTATCAAAAGCCCAAATCCATTCTGGCTCGCTTCTGCGCCGCCAACTGATAAAGAATATAATGTGCGCCGCGCATTTGAGGCCGGTTGGGGGGGCGTTGTTTGGAAAACCTTAGGGGCTGAAGGTCCACCAGTGGTCAATGTGAATGGCCCACGCTACGGCGTCATCCACGGCCCAGATCGCCGCGTTCTTGGGCTGAACAATATTGAGCTGATCACCGACCGACCCCTCGAAGTGAACCTAGAAGAAATCACCCGTGTCAAGAAAGATTACCCAAACCACGCTGTGATTGTGTCCATCATGGTGCCTTGTGAAGAACAGGCATGGAAAGACATTCTGCCTAAGGTTGAAGCGACAGGTGCGGATGGGATCGAGCTCAACTTCGGGTGCCCACATGGAATGTCCGAAAGGGGCATGGGCGCGGCTGTTGGGCAGGTTCCTGAGTATATCGAAATGGTCACAGGCTGGTGCAAAAAATACTATTCCAAGCCAGTGATCGTCAAGCTCACGCCGAATATCACAGACGTGCGCTTGCCGGCTGCGGCAGCCAAACGGGGTGGCGCGGACGCTGTGTCTTTGATCAATACGATAAATTCTATCGTCTCAGTGGATCTCGACAGCATGAGCCCCGAACCCTCCATAAATGGCAAGGGCACGCATGGGGGCTATTGTGGTCCTGCGGTTAAGCCGATTGCCATGTCTATGGTCTCTGAAATTGCGCGCGCGCCCGCAACTGCTGGATTTCCCATCTCCGGCATTGGTGGGGTCACCACATGGCGGGACGCGGCTGAATACATTGCGCTTGGCTGCGGCAACGTCCAGGTTTGCACCGCGGCGATGACTTATGGCTTCAAGGTAGTGCAAGAAATGATCACGGGTCTGTCGCAGTGGATGGATGAAAAAGGGCATAAAAGTATCCAGGATTTTATGGGCGCAGCGATCCCCAATACGACCGATTGGCAATACCTTGATCTCAACTATGTCGCCAAAGCAGTGATTAACCAAGATGACTGCATCAGCTGTGGACGGTGCTATGCCGCATGCGAAGATACATCGCATCAAGCGATTGTAATGTCTGACGATCGTAAGTTCTCTGTGGTTGATGCGGAATGTGTGGCGTGTAACCTCTGTGTTGAAGTGTGCCCTGTTGAAAATTGCATAACCATGGTTCAGCAGCCTGCCGGCACGGTTGATCCGCGCACAGGTCAAACCATTTCGGATGACTATGCCAATTGGACAACGCATCCAAATAATCCGGATGCTGTCGCGGCTGAATAAAGGATGACCAAATCGGCGTGTGGGTGAACCCACGCGCCGCCTTAAACTGTCAACATGCGTCTTAG
>CALGEE010000445.1 GCA_937881525.1 uncultured Sphingomonadales bacterium
CATACAACACGACACCGCGAAAATGCCTCGGTTTCCTAACGCCTCTGGAAGCTCTTGTGAAATCAATGGGTGTTGCGCTTGAAATTTGAATCCAGCCAACTTCCTTAGCAGTACGGACAAAATGGGAAACCTGACGAAACACTGGACAGCGGCTAATCTTAACCTTTAGCCATTGCGTTTCATGTTTCAACGGTCGGTTTCAGCATCGTTCACTTCGCCATCGTTATTTGCACTCGTGTTTCTAGCTTCCGCTAAAAGCCAATCTCTGAACTGGGCCTGAACTGGGCGAAGTTGCACGTCAGCTGGCCGCAGCAAATAAAACGAGAAGTCTGAGCTTAATGACGCTTCAAATGGCCGAACTAGCTCGCCACTACCGATTAGGTCCTCAGCAATCCTCTCACCACAAAGCGCAACACCGTCTCCTTTGATAGCCGCGCTTATGAGGAGAAGATAGCTATCGAACGGTAATCGGTTGATATTCTCGGACAGTTCTGAGCCATAAACTTTGAACCAATCCTCCCAAGTCGTCCAGTTGGGGTCAAATCGAGAGAGTGTTAGCAGTGTGGCGTCATGCAAATCTTCGGGGCCGTTAATAGGTCCGTGTTTTTCAAGATAACGCGGTGAGCAAACAGGTAATATTTCGTTTCCGAACATTCTATCCGCAGTTACCCCTTCCCATGTTCCTTTCCCAAATCTGACCGCAAAGTTCAAACCGGTAGCAGAAAGATCACGCAATTTGGCGTACGCTGCCAAATGCACATTCACGCTAGGGAACTCTGCACGAAATTTAGCAATGCGAGACATTAGCCAATACGAGGCGAAGCTGACGCTGGATGAGATCATGATATCGGCATCTGTAGAGGTTTGCCGTCGAATGTCGTCTGTAACGTGCGCAATATGGCCAAGGCTGATGGATACAGCATTTGCCATCATCGCACCTTGGCGCGTTAGCTCAATGGCTCGGTAGTGACGCTCAAATAAGCGTACCCCAAGATAACTTTCAATGAGTTGTATCTGCCGACTGACCGCTGCTTGAGAGACCTGAAGCTCAGTCGCTGCCTTGGTAAAGCTTTGGTGACGTGCAACTGCTTCAAAGACAATTAAACTATTCGCCGGAGGGACTCTGTCTCGTAAGTTTGGCATAAGTTTTTCTGATTCCATGATGATAATTTTGTATATATACTAGTCACAAATATTTGAGTTACATAATAAAATTAACTCTAACAACTGTGAACGATAAACATCTGACTTAAAGATGTTAATCCAACCTAAAGTCAAAATGAACTGCTTGATAGGGTGCTCGGAACGATGGACACACATTTAATAAAAAAGAAAACTAAGCCTGTGCGTCCGGGTGGTAAGTCGAGAAAGAAGGCGCGCGCCTTCCCTAAGGGGCGTCAGGTCATACCTTCTGCACTTAAAGACGTGCAGAAACTCCTTAAAGGTAAGTCTCTCGCAAGTGAATTGCTGATTGAGCACTTACACCTTATTCAAGATAAGTTTGGACATTTGTCGGCCGCACATTTGGCAGCGCTGGCGGAAGAAATGAAATTAGCCCAGGCAGAAGTCTACGAAGTTGCGACCTTCTATCATCATTTTGATGTTGTGCGGGAAGGCGAAGACACGCCGCCAGAAATTACAATCCGCGTATGTGATTCGCTCAGTTGTGAGATGGCAGGCGCGCAAGACATTATGAAGGCTCTAAAGGATAAGGCGCCAAAGTATGTTCGTGTGCAGCATGCGCCATGCATGGGCTTATGTGACAAAGCACCCGCGGCAGCTATTGGCAAAAACTATACGGGTGATGTTTCTGTCTCGAATTTACTCAAGGCGGCAAAAGCCCGAGATGTAAAACCGGAAAAGCCCAAGTGCCAAACCTTTGATGCGTATGTGAAGAATGGCGGCTACAAAGTTCTAAAGAAGCTCCGTAATGGCGCGAAATCACCAGATGACGTTATTGAAACATTTCTTGAAGCTGGGCTGCGTGGGCTTGGTGGTGCAGGTTTCCCATCGGGCCAGAAATGGAAGTTCGTACGTGCTGTCGAAGGCACACGTTATATGTGTATCAACGCAGACGAAGGTGAGCCTGGAACCTTTAAAGACCGGTTATACCTGCAAACCAAGCCGCATCAATTTCTCGAAGGTATGTTGATTGGCGCTTGGGGCGTAGAAGCTGATGCTGTCTATATTTATCTTCGTGATGAGTATCCCGGGATCCGTAATATCCTCATTAAAGAAATAGCGCTTCTCGAGAAAAAGAAGATCATTAAACCTGGATACGTTCATCTTCGTCGCGGTGCGGGGGCGTATATCTGTGGTGAAGAAAGCGCGATGATTGAGAGCATCGAAGGCAAGCGCGGCTTGCCGCGGCACCGCCCGCCTTATGTGGCCCAAGTTGGTTTGTTTGGCCGCCCGACATTGGTGCACAACGTTGAAACTGTTTACTGGATGCCGGAAATTCTCGCCAAAGGGGCCGATTGGTTCATTAAGGAAGGGCGTGAAGGACATAAGGGAAACCGTTCGTACTCTGTGTCGGGACGTGTGAAGAAACCGGGTGTTGTTCTAACTGCAGCTGGTGCAACGGCCGAAGAGTTGATTGAACTTTGCGGCGGCATGGAAAAAGGCCACACTTTTAAAGGATATCTTCCTGGTGGTCCTTCAGGTGGGATCCTGCCTGCCAAGATGGGCAATCTTCCGTTAGATTTTGGTCAACTTGAAAAGTACGGATCGTTTGTCGGATCACACGCTGTCGTTATTTTATCAGATAAAGATCACATGCGTGACGTGTCGGTGAACTTGCTTAAGTTCTTTGAAGACGAAAGCTGTGGTCAGTGTACACCGTGTCGTGTTGGCTGTGAAAAAGCCGTAAAGCTGATGAGTGCCAAAAAGTGGAATACAAACCTGCTTGGGCAACTATCCAGTGCAATGACGGACGCATCAATTTGCGGACTTGGTCAGGCGGCACCAAACCCGATTAAATCGGTTATCAAATACTTCAAGAAGGACGTTTCCTGATGTCGGATAAAATCAGCTTCAACCTGGATGGCAAAAAAGTAATGGCTGAACCGGGCGAATCCATTTGGCAGGTCGCAAAACGACAAGGCACAACGATTCCGCATCTATGCTGGAAAGATGAACCGGGGTACCGGGCCGATGGTAATTGTCGTGCCTGTATGGTTGAGGTCGAGGGCGAGCGGGTTCTGGCTGCATCGTGCGTACGTCAGCCAACGGCGGACATGAATGTTATCACCCAGTCTGAGCGTGCGAAGAAATCGCGTAAAATGGTGATTGAGCTTTTACTCGCGGATCAGCCCAAGATGAAAGACGCCCACGATAGCGAGTCAGATTTTATCGGCTGGACGAAGGCGATGAATGTAAAGACGTCGCGGTTCCCTAAATCCAAACGACCAAAAACGGATATCTCGCACTCGGCTATGGCCGTCAATCTAGATGCATGTATCCACTGTAACTTGTGTGTACGCGCATGCCGTGAAGTGCAGGTTAACGATGTTATTGGCATGGCGTCACGGGGCGCCGATTCAAAGATCGTCTTTGATTTTGATGATCCTATGGGACAATCCAGCTGCGTTGCATGTGGCGAATGTGTGCAGGTATGTCCAACGGGCGCACTCATGCCGAAAACAATTGTTGATGACAAGGGCCGGGGTGGTCGTGTTGCTGACCGCGAAGTGAACTCGATCTGCCCGTATTGTGGTGTTGGTTGTCAGATCACTTACAAGATACGTAATAACAAGAAAACGGGCCGCGATGAAATCGCTTGGGTCGAAGGTGCAGGTGGAAAGTCGAACGAAAACCGTCTATGCGTCAAAGGGCGATTTGGGTTTGATTATGTCGCCAGCCCAGAGCGTCTTACCAAGCCGTTGATCCGTATTCCTGGTAAGCCCAAGGGGATGAACATGGATCCAAGTAAGCCTTTGGAGAATTTCCGTGAGGCAACATGGGACGAAGCGCTTAAGGTTGCGGCCATGGGTCTGAAGACTATTCGGAAAGAAAAGGGCCCAAAGGCACTTGCTGGTTTTGGTTCAGCAAAATGCTCAAACGAAGAAGCGTATCTTTTCCAAAAACTGGTTCGTACCGGTTTTGGCTCCAACAACGTGGATCATTGTACACGGCTTTGCCATGCGTCGTCTGTTGCTGCATTGATGGAAACGGTTGGTTCCGGTGCGGTTACGGCACCTTTCATGGCCGTCAAAGACTCTGATGTGATCATTGTGATTGGTGCTAATCCAACAGAGAACCATCCCGTTGCGGCCACTTACTTCAAACAAGCTGCAAAACGTGGCGCCGAGTTGATTGTGATGGACCCTCGTGGGCAAGGACTTAAGCGCCATTCAACGCATATGCTTCAGTTTAAGTCTGGCTCAGACGTCGCGATGTTGAATGCGATTATGCATGTGATTGTCGAAGAGGATTTGTACGACAAACAGTACATCCAATCACATACCGAGGGCTTCAAGAATATTAAAAAGCACCTCAAGGACTTCTCACCTGAAAAGATGGCTGAGATTTGTGGTATTGATGCGGGCGAACTTCGAACTGTTGCCCGCAAATATGCAACTGCAGGCCGCTCGATCATCTTTTGGGGGATGGGCGTTTCCCAGCATACGCACGGCACCGACAATGCAAGATGCCTTATCTCGCTGGCCTTGATGACAGGTCAGACGGGGCGTCCCGGCACTGGATTGCACCCATTGCGTGGGCAGAACAATGTTCAGGGCGCGTCTGACGCGGGTCTTATCCCCATGTTGTTGCCCGATTATATGAAAGTTGGAGATACTGACATTCGCGCCAAGTTTGAAAAACTTTGGGGCGCTGAGCTTGATCCGAACCCGGGCTTAACCGTTGTTGAGATTATAAACGCTATTCACGGCGACGAGATTACGGGGATGTATATCATGGGTGAAAACCCGGCGATGTCTGATCCTGATGCCAATCATGCACGTGCTGCGTTGGCGAAGCTCGATCATCTTGTCGTACAGGATATTTTCCTCACTGAAACGGCGATGTTTGCTGACGTCGTTCTACCTGCTACGGCATGGCCGGAAAAAGATGGGACGGTCTCCAATACCAACCGTCAGGTCCAAATGGGACGCAAAGCCCTTGATGCTCCGGGTGAAGCGAAGCCTGACTGGTGGATCACACAAGCCATTGCAAAAGGTATGGGGCTTAAGTGGAAGTACCGTAAGCCTGAGGATGTGTTCACAGAAATGAAACAGGCGATGCCGTCGCTGGATAATATCACTTGGGACCGTTTGGAAAATGAAAATTCTGTGACTTACCCTTGTCCGGCGATTGATCATCCTGGTGATGACATTGTGTTTGCGGATCGCTTCCCGACGAATGACGGGCTGGGCAAGTTCGTGCCTGCGAGTGTTAGGGCACCAAACGAAGTTCCAGATAAGAAGTTCCCGTTTATTCTGATTACAGGCCGTCAGTTAGAGCATTGGCACACCGGTGCAATGACCCGCCGGTCTTATGTTTTGGATCAGGTACAGCCATCGCCAACCGTTCAGATGAACATGAAGGATATTGATAAGTTCGGCATAAACCCGGGTGGTATGGTGAAAGTATCGACCCGGCGGGGTGAAGTTAAAATTGCTGTGCGTGCGGATAATATGGTGTCGCCTGGCACGGTGTTTATTCCGTTTGCCTATGTTGAGGCGGCGGCAAACGAATTGACCAACCCACAGCTCGATCCGATTGGTAAAATTCCTGAGTTCAAATACTGTGCAGCGAAAGTTGAACCGCTTCACTGATTGTACATTGCCTTAGATACAGAAAACCGCTTGGGCGAATCGCACCAAGCGGTCGTTGCAACGTCAGGTCTATTGGATGCAAGCTTTGCTCAGTACACTTATGCCTACTGAGCATTTCCAGTTACAAGATCAATGGCCAATCATCCATGGACGCGAAGGACCATGTCCATGGCTATGCCCTTTGTGATGGGTATGCCCGCACTCTTTTGATTTGCTGTGCGATTGTTCGGCAACAACATGTTTTGGCTTGTTGACGACTTCTGGCTTATCAGCGCTTTTCTCGTTTCTAAAGTGAGCTGTGCGATAATTGGCTGATAAAAGAGATAATGCGGGTGTCGAAACTGCCCGCTTTGATTCTGCTCCGCACTCTGTGCAGATGCTGGGTTCTGTGCACCTAGCCATGCTTTGCCATTCATCGAATGGCCCGCACTTATCACACAGGTAATTATATAATGGCATTATTTTTCTCCTTATTTCAGGTTTCCCGCGAGAGACCATGGTGGATTAGGCCTCCACTGTCTCTCGCGAGAGGCTTGGTTAGGTGCATTCCGCCACGTCGACACCGGATGGGATCGACTGAGTTGGGCCATTAGCATTCGGATTGATATCAAAATCAAATATAGCCGTTGGAATAGAAACCGTGCAGCAAGCGTTGGGAATATCAACGATCCCCGCAACACGTCCTTCGACCGGAGCGGTGCCAAGGATCATGTAGGCTTGCTCGCCTGAGTACCCAAACTTTTTGAGATATTCTACAGCGTTCAAGCATGCCCTGCGGTAGGCGATAGTCGCGTCAAGGTAGTGTTGTTCACCATC
>CALGEE010000446.1 GCA_937881525.1 uncultured Sphingomonadales bacterium
CCACTGTTTCTGTCGAGACAGAAGCGGGTGCAGGAGCGTCCATCGGTGACAGCGACTATGAAACTGCTGGCGCTATGGTTGGCAAACTGGCGTCTGTGTTGAAGGATGCGCACATTGTCCTGGGCGTTCAAGGACCAGACCCCAAAGCTCTGAAGGGCATGAAGTCTGGCGCTTGGCTGGTGGCGGGGCTTGATCCTTTTGGCCAGCGTGGCCGTATAGATGATTATGCCAAATGTGGTGTGGAAGCGCTGGCGATGGAATTCATGCCGCGCATAACGCGCGCGCAATCGATGGACATACTGTCCTCGCAATCCAATCTGTCGGGATATAAGGCTGTGATCGAAGCCGCGTCGGTTTACGGCCGCGCCTTTCCTATGATGATGACCGCCGCGGGCACAGTAAGCGCGGCCAAGGCGTTTATCATGGGTGTTGGTGTCGCGGGGCTTCAGGCGATTGCCACGGCGCGCCGTTTGGGCGCTCAGGTGTCCGCTACTGACGTGCGTTCGGCAACCAAGGAGCAAATTGAATCCTTAGGTGCCAAGGCGATCTTCGTAGAGGATGTTGCTGGTATTGAGGGTGAGGGCGCTGGCGGATACGCAACCGAAATGTCCGATGAGTATAAAGCAGCTCAGGCCGAGCTCGTGTCTGCGCATATTGCGAAGCAGGATATCGTTATCACAACGGCGCTAATTCCTGGTCGTCCAGCACCGCGTTTGGTGTCTGACGCGCAGATTGCGAGCATGAAGCCGGGCTCAGTGATATTTGACCTTGCGGTTGCCCAAGGTGGTAACGTCGAAGGCTCAAAAGCAGACGAAATCGTCATAAAGCACGGCGTAAAAATCGTCGGCTACAGCAACACGCCAGCACATTTGGCGGCGGACGCATCGGCGCTTTATGCGCGTAACTTGTTCAATTTCCTGTCTGCCTTTTGGGACAAAGAAGCTGGCAAGCCTGTGTTGCCTGATGATGATGAAATTACCGGAGCAATTCGTCTGACCAAAGATGGCAAGGTCGTGAATGAACGCCTGTTGGCGTAAGGGGGCTTAATGGACTTTATTTCAATCTTATCCATCTTCGTGATGGCCTGTTTCGTGGGCTATTATGTCGTCTGGTCAGTAACACCTGCGCTCCACACACCGTTGATGGCTGTTACGAACGCAATTTCTTCAGTCATCATCGTTGGTGCGTTAATTGCCGGAGCAGCAGGTGGATCGCCTACTGCTAAATGGCTTGGCCTGATTGCAATTGCGCTTGCGAGCGTAAACATCTTCGGCGGCTTTGCTGTGACGGCACGCATGCTCGCTATGTATAAGAAAAAGGAGCGTTAAGTTGGAACATACTGCTCCTCCCGCATGGGTCATGCTCGCTTATTTGATTTCGGGCGTCTTCTTCATTTTGGCTCTGCGCGGGCTGTCGTCGCCGGCAACGTCACAGCGCGGTAACCGGTTCGGCATGGCCGGCATGCTTATCGCCGTTGTCACAACCTTGGTAACGCACGAAGTCGCATCGCTGCCAGAAATTCTTGGTGCCATCGCTATCGGTGGCGGCATTGGCTGGGTTACGGCACGCAAGATCGCCATGACCGATATGCCGCAGCTTGTGGCCGCATTCCACTCGCTTGTTGGCATGGCCGCGGTGCTTGTTGCTGCTGCCGCGTTTCTTAACCCCGCTGCATTTGGAATCTTAGGTGAAGATGGCCTGATTAACCCGATTAGCCGGGTTGAAATGGGCTTGGGCATCGCCATTGGTGCCATCACATTTTCGGGGTCGGTCATCGCATTCCTGAAACTCGCTGGCAAAATGTCTGGCGCGCCGATCCTCTTGCCGCTGCGCCACATCATAAACCTTGGTACGTTAGCAGCGATCCTTGGTCTCATCGGCTATTTCACCGTTGACCAAAGCCCTTGGATTTTCTGGACCGTAACCGCGCTTGCGTTCCTCATCGGCTTTTTGCTCATCATCCCGATTGGCGGCGCAGATATGCCCGTCGTCGTGTCGATGCTGAACAGCTACTCCGGTTGGGCTGCCGCCGCTATGGGCTTTACGCTGCATAATACAGCGATGATCATCACGGGCGCGCTCGTCGGTTCGTCAGGTGCCATTTTGTCATACATCATGTGCAAGGCCATGAACCGCAGCTTCATTAGCGTTATCGCTGGCGGCTTTGGTGCGGAGGCGGCTGTTTCCAGCGGCGAGGCCAAGGAACAACGCCCATGGAAGCGTGGCTCTGCTGAAGATGCTGCGTATATGATGCAGCAAGCGGAAAGCGTCATCATCGTGCCCGGTTACGGTATGGCAGTTGCGCAGGCACAGCATGCCTTGCGCGAAATGGCAGATGTCCTGAAAAAGCAGGGTGTGAACGTAAAATACGCCATCCACCCGGTTGCGGGGCGCATGCCAGGCCACATGAACGTTCTGCTGGCCGAGGCATCGGTGCCTTATGATGAAGTGTTCGAGATTGAGGATATCAATAGTGAATTTGCGCAAGCCGATGTTGCCTTCATCATTGGTGCGAATGACGTTGTGAACCCAGCGGCGAAAACCGACAAGACATCACCAATCTACGGGATGCCGGTGTTTGATGTGGACAAGGCAAAGACCGTGTTCTTCGTTAAGCGCTCCATGGGTGGTGTTGGCTATGCTGGCGTCGACAATGATGTGTTCTACATGGATCAAACCATGATGCTTCTCGCCGATGCGAAGAAGATGTGTGAAGACATTGTTAAGTCCTTGCAGCATTAAGGACTGCATACTTCACGCTTCGTGCCAGCGAAATTTGGAGCCTATTTTGACGGCAGCCGAAGCTGATAGCGTCTGCGCGCCGTCTGGAGCAGGCTGGCGCAACCGCGCTTCTGATCTGCGCGAACAGTTGCACAAAGTGTTCGACGCGGTTGCAGCTTCTATCGCTACCCCGGTCATCCACATTGCCGATTCCGTCGGGGAAAAGATGAAAGCCGATGCCGTACATTCGGCGGCTTTGCTCGGTACGGCGAATGTCATGGCTGAAAACTGGTATCGCCAGCGGCTTGTTAAGCATGGCGTTTCCTTGTTGCCCGCTGAAATAGATAATGTGAACGATCTTGAACGCATCATCTATGATGAACTGATGCACGGCATCTCGAAGCAGGACTCCGAGCGCGCGTTAAAGACAATCATCACCGAAATTGATCAGCAGAGCATCAAATCGGTCGTGCTGGGCTGTACGGAGCTGAGCATGTTGGTGGACACCAAAGCCAATGTCTTGCCGATTTACGACAGCGCGGAAACCCAGGCTGACGCCGGCGTTGACTGGATACTCGGGGACGCAAACAAATCCTACTTGGCATTTCCTATCGTCTGGGGCATGTTATGTCCATGAAGATGAGGGACCTGATATTCGCCGGCGCTGCTTTATGCGCGCTTGTTCAACCTGCTTATGCAAAAACGATCTTGGTGATGCCCGGCGACGGCGCGCAAGAGCGGTTGCAGGAGGCGCTGATTGCGGCTGAACCGGGTGATATTGTGGAGCTTGGGGCAGGCAGATTTGTCCTGACCGACGGCTTGTCGCTTGACGTGGATGGTGTCACGTTAAAGGGGCAGGGCGGTGTTGAAACCACGCTTGATTTTTCGGGTCAGCAAGGTGCCGGTGAAGGGCTTTTGGTTACCTCAGACAATGTTGTCCTTCGTGAATTCGCTGTCGAAAACAGCAAGGGCGATGGGATAAAATCCAAAGGCGCTGACCGGATCATCTATTATAAGCTTCGCGTCGAATGGACAGGCGGGCCCAAGACATCCAACGGCGCCTATGGAATTTACCCGGTAGAAAGCAAAGATGTCCTGATCGATTCCGTATTGGTGCGCGGCGCCTCCGATGCTGGTATCTATGTCGGGCAATCGCGCAATATCATTGTGCGTAATTCAACGGCTGCTGAAAATGTGGCCGGTATTGAGATTGAAAACAGCTTCGATGCTGATGTCCACAACAACATCGCAACCCATAATACGGGTGGCATTCTGGTGTTCGACTTGCCCAATTTGCCGCAAATGGGTGGGCATAATGTCCGTATTTTTGGCAATACCATCGTCGATAACATGACACAGAATTTCGCGCCAAAAGGCAATATTGTCGCCAATGTGCCTACGGGAACCGGCGTGATGGTGATGGCCAATCGCAATGTGGAAATTTTTGACAATGTCATCGGGGAAAACGGCACGACGAACATCATGATCGTTGGCTATCGTTTTCCGTTTGACGATCCCAAATATGACCCGACCCCGCGGGCGGTCGTGATTTGGGATAACCGGCACAGTCGCGCGGGTTGGGCGCCTCAGTTCCGTGGTGGCAGCGAAATCGCAGCGGCATTGGGCGGCAGCTTTCCCCCTATATTCTGGGATGGTGCCGGCGGCGCCGACTTTAGCCCAATCATTCAGGATGATGTCATGGCGCTGTCGCTTGGCCTATCTGATTTGAAAGCGGACACCGGAAGCGCGCAGCCGGTGCCATTGGCACGCTCTGTATCGCGCCCTGCATCTTTACCAGCGATTAAATTGCCAGAATCGATGGAAGCTCTCGTCCGTTAATGCGGCTGTTATTACCATTTCTAGCATGTTTCACAGCAGCAGTGGCGACTTCTGCGACACCGGATAATGTTTCCAATGCAGTGGTTACGGCGGCGCCTAACCCATCGACATTGTCGGACTTCGGTTTTTTTGACGGCAATGCGGCAAAGCCATCGGACAGGCTTATTCAGTATGAACTGCGCACGCCGCTGTTCAGTGATTATGCAACTAAGCAGCGGTTTATGCACCTTCCTGCAGGAGCAAGCGTCACGGCGGACAAAGACGGGCGGCTTATCTTTCCCGTTGGCACCGCCTTGATCAAAAGCTTTGGCTATGCTGCGGCATCGGGGGGCTTGGACATTATCGAAACCCGGGTGCTGTTGCACAAGGCGTCAGGGTGGGTGGCGTTGCCCTATGTCTGGCGCGCCGATGGGTCTGATGCAGACTTGCGTATTGGCGGGACGCGCGTGCCCGTTACATTCGAACATGCTGGCACGACTTCATC
>CALGEE010000447.1 GCA_937881525.1 uncultured Sphingomonadales bacterium
ATCAAGCAAAATTCCTGGAGGACAATGTTATTGAACAAAACGATCTGATCCCTTTGACACTCCGGGTAGTACTCTCATTCCTAAAGTGGTCTGAACGCGCCGAGAAGGTAGCTTGCTACCAAGCATCTTGGGATGCCAAGGTGTTTCGGGAAGAACCTGAGACATCAGATTTTTTTGAAACGCCCGAAAAATCAGTAGGTCTTGCAGCGTTTCAGCTTTCCCCTGTCCCAAAGATAAGCTGAAACGCTTTAGGTCCCAAGGATGGTCGCCAGGCGTTCTGCTGATTCAAGGAGATGCGTGCGAGAGTCATTCATGTCACTGCGGTTCTCCAGGCCCACAATTGACAGCGCCGCGATGCAGTGATGGCCGGCACTCAGAACCGGTGTGGCGGCGGACAGAAGCCCGATTCCAGGTTCAGAAAATGCGATCCGCTCCGCCCGAATCTGCGTGACCTCTTCTTTTGGAATGCTGGCGAGGGCTTCTGCACAAAGTTCTGTTTCGATTCTGAGATCCTCGAAGATGATATGCACCTTACCCGAAGCCGAACTCATCAGATCGAGCCTAGTGCCAACCCATTGTCGGGCAACGATCAGCTGGTCTGCCTCAACACTCTGAGTAATGATGGGCGAACCGTCCTGAACGAACGTGATCGACGCTGTCTGGCCGGTCAACTCAGCAAGGTCTTTAAGAATATTCTGCACACGTTCGCTCGCATGCATGTGTCGCAACGCCATGGAGGCAACCGAGATTACATGCGGCGAGAGTTGATAACTACTGTCATCCCTCAATTCCAGCCAATCAGCATCGGTGAGTGTCTTAAGCTGTTGATAAGCGGTAGCGCGCGCCATTTTCAATTCCGTACAAATCTCGCTGAGGCGCATCGGTGTTGGCTTAGAGGCGATAAAGTCGAGCATCTTCAGAACCTTCGTTGCTGTCGAGAGGCTGCGCACACCTGCGGGCGTCGTCTCGGGCCCAGATTTTGTCATGGATGTTCTCCTAAGGGTGAAAAGTAGAACTATTGACGGATAACGGCGAAGGCACCCCTCCCGGAATTTTCCTTGATTTTCCAAGAATCGCGGTTAGTATTTATATGAGATACTACATGTTCTATATGAATACAATGGCAAATTCTTGGGGCTGTGATGACAGTAAGACAAGTTGGATCAATCCAAAGCGCGCCCGAGCCGCTGGATTCTTGCGCGCTCCGCCCGGCAGCTCTGATGATGCATCCCGAGCGCCTTGCGGCGCTGCAACCGTCACGCATCAGTGCGACACGCGCGTTTATGCAGCAATTGATCGAGGAACGCTGGTCATTCAGAAAAGTACGGTTCGACATCAATGCGGATGGGGTGGGAGAGGCTCTCTACCACATTGAGGCGCCAGGAAACTGGGTGTTATCAGTCCCGGTCCTTTCCTTCAAACCGACCCAAAAGGGGCGCACCCTCCGCATCATCGGCACCGCATGGGATATGATGGCCGCGCTGGTAGAAGGGCGTATCTCAGAAGCGGATTTTGAAACCATGCGGCAAGAAGCTCCCAAGCTTTACCACGGCCGCTCCACGCCCGGTACACTGACTTGGTTCCGCGCCAATCGAAGTGCACGCTTCTTCGACGATAGTGTCGCGGTACTGGCAGCGGGCAGTCAACCCGATGCAGAAAAGTTATGGAACGCCGGGTATGCGATGCGCAACACGGGCGTGAATGGAAACGGGGCCTTCGGCACCAGAACCTTCCGGGTTCTCGAATCTGACCATCCGCTGCGCGGGTCACTGGCCGCAGAAATGCTTTCCGCATACATGATGCGCATTTTTTCCATCGACCTGATGAATCATCTCGCCCGAATGGCAGGCGGCGATACGGCTGTTGAGCTGGACCCGGCCATGGCACGCTATCTGGGGGTGGGGAATGCTTCGGCCATGGGGTTGATGCACTTTACCAACAACTGGCCGAAGCTGATCAACCGCTGGATGCTCGTGCGTGAAAAATGTATCGCACGCGCGAAGATGCTCGATCTCAATGCGGATCCCGAGCCGCTGGACCGTCTTATCACACTCACTGAACGGGCGATCACTTACCGCAAAGAGGATACAACGCACTACATCCGCTATCCTAGCGGTGCCAAACTGGCCGCCGAGCTTTCATGTGTACATGCAGACCTGTGTCGCCTGCGCAGCCAGTTGAAAGCCGGCGCGCTTGAAGTTTCCGCTCCTTTCAGCGGGTTCTGCGCCTCGGTCGAGGAACGATTCCACCCGCATACAACCGAAACGCTATTGTCCCTCATGATCGACCTTGTGCCGGCCTATGCCGACCAGCAGGTCAAAACGTTGATCGTCAATGAAGAAGCAATTGGCGCGCCCGAAATGGCGACTGACGAATTACAAGACCTACTAAGGGCCGAATATGCCTGGGCGTTCGAGATGGATCTTGGTGCTCCCGAAGCCCGGCATTTCATCTGGTACAAATCACGTAACGCCGAAGAGCCCCGCAGGGGTCCACGCACCGACATCGATGAAAAACATGAGCTGGTTCTGGACGTGCCGCGCCTGGTCGTTGAGCTTGACGCCGCTCTGGGTGCAGCACCGCCCGGACAGAGTGTTTCCCGGTTCCTGATCGACAATCCCGACCTGCGTCAGATCGTAACGCGGATACAATCGCTGAGCGGGCTACCCTATCACACGCCCCACGCCGACATTATGCACCGTGATTTCATTCCCGCGCATATCACAAAACTGCTGAATTCGGGGCTGCATGGTCTCGATAAAACTGTGGATGCAATGGATCGCGGCATCTGTGGCGTCCTTTTCCAAGGCGCTCCGCTACCCGAAGAAATTGCCAGTGGAACGGCGGACATGGATTGGGCAAATCCGGCCCGCCCAGGCAGGGCAAAGTCATGACGGCGGTAAATGGTCCTGATTGCATCGTTTCCCTGCGGGAAGCTCGCATTGTGATTGACAGGCTGCTGCAATGGAAGGGTTTCCCGGCGGGACGCCGCCCGGCGCTAACAGAGGCCGGGCTTTACTCCGCTTCGCGTGGCCTGTCCGGTTTTGAACGCCTTCTCGACAGCATAGATGTGCTCAAGATCGGCATCGAAAGACACAGTACAATCTCTGGCGACGAGACGAATCTTTGCCTCGATGCACACGGCAAGCATGCCTGGGCGGTCGCCGAGGAGGTGAGCGATCTCCTGACAGAAATGGATCGTCGCCACGGCAAGGGTTGTGTCAAGGTCGTGAACCTTGTGGCCGCGGAAGAATTCGCAGTGGTTGGCCCGGTCATCCAGAAGCATGGTCTCGATGCCCACATAGAAATCTCGCGGAGCGGCACAGCGGTTGCCCGCGTGGTTGGACCAAGCGCCTGTCAGGAAAACGAGCTTTTGCGAATATGTCACCACGGGATTCCGACGGATCATGAGTTATGGTTCGAGCTGTTTGATGCGTCAAACGCTGCCCAGGCTCCCGACACAAAACTGTCCCGACTGCACACTGGCCCTATCACTCTTGCGGAGGACGGCACCCTCGTGGGGGCAGAAAATGGCGAAGAGGATCACGATATGGATATTTCACTGTTAACTGAAGAATTTATCGCGGAACCGGTAATGAAAAAAGGAAAAGACGAATGCTAATTGATGGACTCCAATGCGGCGATTTTCGGCGCGAGATTTTCGAAAGCCTGCGTGCTGGCGGATTCACCTGTGTGACAAACACTGTCGAGTTCTGGGGCGGAGCGATCAACAGCCTTGATGCCATTGCTGACTGGCTAGACAAGGAGAGAGCCAACAGCGACCTCATGATGATCTGCCGCAATGTGGCCGACATTCACACTGCTGACAAAACCGGTAAGGTTGGGGTTCTCTTGGGGTTTCAGAACTCCGGTATGTTCGAGGGCCGTATCAGATACCCTGAACTCTTTGCCCAACTGGGCGTTCGTGTGGCGCAGCTGACCTACAATATTCAGAACGATATCGGCGGCAGTTGCTATGAGCCACACGATTCTGGCCTAACCCGGTTCGGCCGAGAAATCATCGGTGAAATGAACAAATACGGCATGATGGTCGACTGCTCCCACGTCGGCGAGAAGACCACGCTCGATGCGATCGAAGCATCCTCCAAACCAATCGCGGTCACGCATGCCAATGCTGGAAGTCTCATGCCGCATTTTCGTAATAAGTCCGACACCGTGCTCAAGGCGCTTGCTGAAAGTGGTGGCATCATGGGGTTGGCCATTTATCCGAATATCACACCTAAAGAGGCTTGCGACAGTGTAGACGGATGGGCCGAGATGATGGCGCGCACCGTTGACATAATGGGTTTGGAACACGTCGGTGTTGGCACCGATGCGGGCCACTATGTTGGAACACCAGAGCTCGATTGGATGCGCCAGGGTCGTTGGACACGAAGCGACCAATATGGTGCGGGCGCGAAGGACAGGGCCCTGATGCCGCCCCCGCCAAAGTGGTTGCCTGACATTTCCAAGATGGGCCTGTTGCCTGCCGCGCTAGAGCGCAGGGGGTTTTCGCAGGAAGAAATTCATCTTCTCACCGCGGGCAACTGGCTGCGGGTCTATGAAGCAAATTTTGGGTGAAGGCGGAGATATGAGGATTCAGATGAATGCCGCGCGCCGTCTGCGGCGCGAAACACTTGGTCGGCAGGCAAAATCAGGCCACCTTGCGGTCGAGCGGCAGTCCACTTGGGGAATGTCGGATAACAGGAGTGAACAATGAAACGCATCTACGATTTCTACCGCCGCCCGGCCAAACGCAACTACACCGTGTCGGATCTGCGGGCGCTCAAGAGATCTGGGCGCACCCTTTCGATGGCCAACCCGGCAAACAGTGACGAGGTGCGTGCCTGTGTTGAGGCAGGAATTGATCTCCTAACTGTTTGGCCCGACCAATTGAAGGATGTGCGGGACATCGCGCCATACCACTTCACGGGTGTGGGCGCATCCTGGGCGCAATTCGGCTCAGATGACGAGCTAATCGCCCACGCCTACGAGATGATGCGCAATGGGGCGGACATGTATTACACTGTGCGGTCTTTCGACGT
>CALGEE010000448.1 GCA_937881525.1 uncultured Sphingomonadales bacterium
GCGAGGCCATATTGCACGCCGAAGAGGGCGCACGACGCGTAAATGCGCCCTATATCATCGACGCCCTTCCAACCGCTAATGGCCCACGCCCTGCGCACATCAAGGACCGGATCCGTGCCCTTGGACCCACCGTCCGCGCTGACTTCTCACTCAAGCCTGCCGACCCAACGGCGGGCGACTGGATTATCTAACATGTATAAATATGACAGTTATGACCAAGCCATTGTCGATGCCCGTGTTGCTGACTTTCGCGACCAAGTAAACCGCCGGATCGCTGGAGAGATAACAGAGGATCAGTTCAAGCCGCTGCGGTTGATGAACGGCCTCTATCTTCAGTTGCACGCCTATATGCTGCGCGTGGCCATTCCTTACGGCACGCTCGATTCAAGGCAAATGCGCATGCTGGCGCATATTGCGCGCAAATATGACCGCGATTACGGGCATTTCACCACGCGTCAGAATATCCAGTATAACTGGATCAAGCTTGAGGAATGCGCTGACATCCTTGAGGAGCTCGCCACGGTCGAGATGCACGCCATTCAGACCAGCGGAAATTGTATCCGCAATATATCGTCTGACCAATATGCGGGCGCTGCGGCCGACGAAGTCGTTGATCCGCGTCCATGGGCTGAACTGCTCCGCCAATGGTCGACCTTCCATCCTGAATTCAGTTATCTGCCGCGCAAGTTCAAGATTGCAGTGATTGCGTCGGCAGAGGATCGCGCAGCGATGCGTCTACATGACATTGGGCTTGAACTGATCCGCCAAGATGGCGAATTGGGCGCACGTGTATTTGTCGGCGGCGGCATGGGCCGCACACCGATGATCGCACCGGAAATCAACCCCTTTGTAAAAGCCGACGATTTGTTGAGCTATCTTGAGGCATGCCTGCGCGTGTATAATCGCTACGGACGGCGGGATAATATTTACAAGGCCCGTATAAAGATCCTGATTCACGAGATCAGTGCGGACGAATATCGCCGTCAAGTGACCGAAGAATTTGCGCATGTTAAGACCTTGGGTATCGACCCGCCCTTGGCAGAGCTGGAACGCATCAGCGCGTTTTTTGCGCCACCGGCCTATGACGCATCTGATGCAGAGCCAGACCGCAGCGATCCCGATTTTGTCGTGTGGCTTGACCAAAATGTCAAACCGCACAAGCAAGCGGGCTATGCCATCGTCAACATCAGCCTGAAGCCGATTGGTGGCATACCGGGCGATGCGACATCGGCGCAGATTGATGTGATGGCTAATCTTGCGGAAAAATACAGCTTTGACGAACTACGTGTCACACATACGCAGAACATTGTGCTGCCTTATGTTGCAAAGCGTGACTTGTACGCCGTCTGGCAGGGTCTGCGCGATGCCGAACTTGCCGATGCCAATCTTGACCTGATCAGCGACATCATTGCCTGTCCCGGTCTGGATTATTGCAGCCTCGCCAATGCACGCTCCATTCCCGTTGCACAGAAGATTGCCACCCGCTTTGCCGACATGGACCGGCAACGTGACTTGGGCGAATTAAAGGTTAAAATTTCGGGCTGTATCAACGCATGCGGACATCACCACGCGGGCCATATCGGCATCTTAGGCGTGGACCGGAAGGGCGTGGAAAATTACCAGCTGACCTTTGGAGGGTCGGGCGCAGAAGATGTCAGCATCGGCAAAATCATCGGGCCCGGCTTTGACGAAGACGGCATTGTAGACGCAGTCGAGAAAGCCACTGAAGTCTACAAGGCTTTGCGGCAAGGCAATGAACGCTTCATCGACACATATCGCCGCGTCGGAATGAATCCATTTAAGGAAGCGATTTATGGTTGAGTTTCGCTATCGCTCAGATGAAGTCACGGAACAGCCGTCCGTTACGCTTGATGCGTTTCTTGACCAATCGAACGCAACTGCCGTTCGCCTTGAGCCAGACGATGATGCCCGTGCGCTGATCCCGTTTCTGGATCGGCTAACTTTGATCGAAGTTGCCTTTCCTAAATATCGCGATGGCAGGGGATATAGCGCGGCGCGGATTTTGCGCGAGGCAGGCTATAAAGGCGAGCTGCGGGCGCAAGGTGACGTCTTGGTCGACCAGATTGCATTCATGCGCCGCTGCGGCTTTGACAGCTTTGCCCCAGAAGCCTCGTTAAATCCTGAAGCTGTTGCACGCGCGCTGTCGAACTATGATCAAGTGTATCAAAAGGCTGCCGATACCGCGGTGCCAATCTGGAAGTTGCGGCATGGCTGAAACAGTTCGCATCGCCGACCGTATCAACAGTGATCCCCGTTACACCGAGGGTGATGCTGTGCGCCTGAACAACATGTTCCGGGGGCATGACACGGTTGAGATGCTGACTGTTTTATTGCGCGAAAATATGTTGGGTGATGCCGCTATTGTGTCCAGTTTTGGGGCAGAAAGCGCGGTGTTATTGCACCTTATCGCAAATATTGATCCGACGATACCAGTGCTGTTTTTAGACACGGGCAAGCACTTCCCCGAAACGATTACCTATCGGGAGGAATTGCGCGCAATTCTGGGATTGTTAGACTTGCGCATCCTAACGCCTGACCCTGCGCTGTTGCGTCAAAAGGATGAGACCGGCCTGCGTTGGTCCTATGACCCCGATGGCTGCTGTGAAATGCGCAAAGTATTGCCGCTAAGTGCCGCATTGGCGGGGTTTGATGCGCAATTTACGGGACGCAAAGCATTTCAGTCATCGACGCGCAGGGCGTTGCCCCGTTTTGAAATTGAAGACGGCCGGATAAAGGTTAATCCGCTTGCCGATTGGGACAAGGACAGAATTAACGCTTATATGGCAGAGTATGCTTTGCCTTCACATCCACTGGTAGAACTTGGCTATCCGTCCATCGGTTGCTCACCATGCACCACGAAAGTTGCGCCCGGCGAAGACCCCCGTTCTGGCCGATGGAAGGGCTGGGACAAGGTGGAATGTGGCATCCATAACGCAGTCACACCGATCGGGGATGGCAGCGACGATCCTATTTTTTAGAGCAGCTTCGGTTCAACCTTTCTGAAAAAATACGCCTGAACCTCGGCAGCAATGCGCGCAGGGCGCAAAGTTTCTGCATCAATGCAGCACCAGCTTGATTTGACCTCAGCCAAAACTTCCTCGCCGCGCTTGATAACCGTGTCATAAAAAGACCGTGCGCCCTGCACCTTTTCGAGAACGACCGTTGCGATGACGTCATCATCCAGAAAGGCTGGCTTGCGATAGGTAATCTCATGCTTCAGCGCGACCCAAAGATATTTCGCCGCCGTCTCCGGTGGGGCAAGCTTGCTCCAATGCGCCAAAACGGCATCCTGCACCCAGTTCAGATAGCGGGCGTTGTTCACATGCCCCATGAAGTCAATGTCAGCGGGCAACACGCCTATGCGGTGAAGGTGGGAGAGGGCTTTTGTCATTAATCTTTCAAAATAAGCGGTAAAAGAGAGTGATACAGCCCTATTGCGGTGAAACCATGAATGAATGCTGACGATTGCTGACAATGCCAAA
>CALGEE010000449.1 GCA_937881525.1 uncultured Sphingomonadales bacterium
GGGGGGTACAGGAGCGCCACTTCTACTCACGCTTCAATTTCAAGCTGAACCGAGCCGCCGCTCTTACTGAGTGGCGCCAATTATTGAGCGCATAGATTCAGGCGGCGCGAAGTATCTTATGCTGAGTTTTAGTGTGTTTGACGGCACTTATTGGGAGGCTCAAGAAGGATAGTAGCAAAAATGAGGCTTTTTAATGCCCTGCTGCTTGAAAATATCTGCTGATGCACCGCTGGATATGTAACTCAATTAACGCCAGCGGAGTTTCTGGCACTTCGCCAAAATCCAAACCCATAAAGGCTTGTGAGACAATACTTTCTGGCAGATTTACTTGCTCTAGATTTGCGATCAACAGATTAAGCGACTTCGAAATTTCAGGATCGGTCCAATAGTATCGGATGCGGTCGCTGTAGCTATAGGTTCGCAAAATACGCAGCTCTTTGTCGGAGCCGTTGTAGTAGTTTACCCAATAGCCGGGGTCTTTGGTCATCTGCTGTTCAAATGTCTCGCGAATTAGCGATTTGGGGTCATTGATGATTTCTTCCTCGATCTGCGCAAGGGCCCAGATAGCTTCTCGAAAACGGAAGGTGAGTTCGGGGCCGACCTTAAGGAAAAAAAAGTGATTTTTGACTAGATCGGAAAGGGCATTTGTTGACTGATAGTCGGTAGAATGTGCCTCGTAGGTCAGGCCCACTTCGTCAATAATCGCGTCGCGCAAAGGAGCTGCCTTTACGGGCAAAAATGGATATACTGACGTGTGCCCGAAATCAACGCCGGGTTGTGTCACGACTGATACAACGCGGTCCCAAGCCGCGTCTAACCCGCGTGTGTTCCATGCGTCGCGGTGGGTTTGGATTGTGTCGTGGAAACGTCTGACAGACGTCACGTCAAGCGTGTTGGGTTCTTTTGTTTCGCCTCCGGGGATCGGGACTTCTGTGCCGATGATGTAGAACAGTTTGGACGGATCGGGGGCATATTTTTCTGCGACTTCACATAGATCAGCTGCGCGTTCCGCAATCTGGGCAAAGGTCGGGTTGGGTTCGCCACCACAAGCCATCGATGTATCAATGTGGATTTTCTTGAATCCTGCTTGAACATAGCTTTTTACAAGCTCCCGCGACTTTTCCATCGCCACATCAAGCGGTTCGTTTTTCCAAACGTTCGGGCCAAGATGGTCACCACCAAGGATCAACTGATTCATGGGCACGCCCGCATCCGCAGCCATCCCACTCAGCCATTGCATAAAATCAGCCGGGGTCATGCCAGTGTAACCGCCATATTGGTTCACTTGATTGCAGGTCGCCTCGATCACAGTTGGCAGCCCTGTGCGTTTGGCATAGGCAAGTACAGCGAGCAGCACATGTTCATTCGCTGTGCAGAAGCAGGGCAAGCCAATGGCTTCGCCCGCGCGATTGCGGAGGATCAGATCTCGGAGAATGCTCATGCTACGTTCTCTCTTTTGGTGCTTATAAAGTTTTTGAGTTCAGCCGGACTGGAGTTACCTTCCATTGGACCGCGCCTTGTTACGGCTAGCGCGCCAGCAGCGTTGGCTTGGCTGCCGGCATCTTGCAGTGATGAGCCTTGGGCCAGAAGCGAAATGAAGGTGCCGCCAAAGCAATCACCAGCCCCCGTGGGGTCAAGCTCTTGAACTGCATGGCCTGCGAAATCATAGCGTTGGCCATGGCCTACGATAGTCGCACCCTTGGCTCCGCGTTTGATAACAATGACTTCTGCCTTGGCCTTGAGCAAGTGATCTACGGCGGCGTCTTCGGACATGTCTGGGAATAGAAAATCCAGATCGCTCGTGCTTGGCATCAAATATGTGCTGCAATCCATCGTTTCGTTCAATGCGGCACGTACCGCGTTGTCGCGCATCAGTTCGGGCCGCGCGTTGGGATCGCAGCTTATTTGCCCTCCAGCATTGTAGACCATGCGCATCGTTGCTAAAATCATATCTCGCATCGCGGTATTACCCATCGACGCGGCAGAGATATGCAAAATCGTATTTGACGGATCAATCAGGTCTTTGCTAACTGTGAAATTGTCTGCAGCTGTATTTGCCAGATGAAAAATGAAATCACGATTTCCGTTATCATAATAGGATACGAATGCCACCCCGGTGCTGTGATTCGGGTGGATCGTTACGCCGCTTGTTCCTACGCCATGCGCCGCCAATCTTTCCAACACGCAGCTGCCGAAGCCATCATTGCCAACTCCGCCAAATAATTGTGTCTCGGCCCCCATGCGAGCCGCTTGGTCAAGGAAGATCGCGGGTGCGCCACTAGGATAGGGGCCAGAATAATCGCTAATGTTGCTGAGACCACAGTTCTTCTTGTGCGAAACGAACTCGACAAGTATCTCGCCAACTGTTGCAATGACTGGTATACGTTTCATGGATGTGCCTCTTTTCAGAACGGACATATAAATAAAGTTTTTGCACGTGTCAAAATTTATGTCATACTCCCGAAGAAATTCATCAGAAAACGCTGCGACCAGAGGAGCACTCACCTTGGGTAAGCCTAAAATACAAACCATGAAAGAGCTTTCAAAAGCGATTGGAATCTCACGTCCAACGTTGGCCCGGTATTTTGAGGATGAAACATCTGTTATGCCGTCCACAGCCACGAAGATCAGAACGGGGCTTGAAAACGTTGACTATGTTTATAATTTCCTTGCAACACGCCAGAACCGTAAATCCACCGGTCTTATCGGTGTTGTCATCCCACAGTTCGAAGATCTGTTTTACGCAAGCCTTTTAGACTCCATCGAAGTGGCCGTGCGTAGTGCGGGGTTCACGATGATCACGCAGTGTTCACTTGGAGCGAGCGATTCGGAAGAACGTGCCATGCGTAAGTTGCGATCGATGAACGTGGATGGCGCAATTATTGCCCCTCTTGGAATTGGCAATGGATCAGAAGAAATTACAAAGGCCAGTTGCGACTTCCCTATTGTTTTTGTTGACTCGCAGCCAGCGGAATTTCCGGAAAATACTGATTTTATAGGGACAGATAACACTAATAGTATTGGGCTTATGGTCGATTATTTGTGCCGGACAGGTGATGCGCCGGTTTTCATGTCGATGCCAACTTTGAATGCGAACGCGATAGGGCGGCGTGATGCCTACTTTCATCATATGGCAGTGCGAGGCCGAAGAGGGGAATTGGTCCCTACTTCCGATGGTATGGAAACATGGCAGTTCGAACGCTTCGGATTTGAGGTCATGGATGCACATTTCAGCCAGGGTAATTACAAAAATGCGACAATCCTATGCGCCAATGATCGTATCGCAATCGGTGCAATTCGCGCCGCAAACACGCATGGGTTGATTTCGCGTGGTGGCGCTGCGCCGCAGGCTTTGAGAATCGCGGGGCATGACGACCACCCGCTTAGTCGCTATATTTATCCGTCGGTGACTACAGTCGCCCAAGATGTCAATGGGATTGGTGCCGACGCGGTACGTCTTTTGGTAGACCGCATTAAGAATGGCTATGGCGATGGCAATCAGA
>CALGEE010000450.1 GCA_937881525.1 uncultured Sphingomonadales bacterium
TGCTCGAGACGCCAGCACCCCAGGTGGAAAGCGTCGTCCCGGTCGCGGCGCGCCATCATCGGCGACGGCGCGTCGTCAACTTCATCCAGACGCACGGTCATGAACCGGATCACGTCTTCGCTGAGGCGCATCTGGCGCTCAAGCTCCACCACGGTATCGCCGTTGGATTCCATATCCAACATCACGTAGTGGCCTTTGCGATTCTTCTTGATGCGATAAGCAAGGGACTTCAGGCCCCAAAGCTCGCGCTTCACGATTTTACCGCCAGCGCCTTCGACCAGCGCGGAATAGGTGTCCGCCAACGCCTCGACCTGTCCTGGGGACATGTCCTGACGGACAATGAAAATGTTCTCGTAATACGCCATATTCAAACCGCACCTGCGCGCTGTTGGAAATGCAAAAGCCGCCGGAAGGCCGCGCCAAAAATTGCTCGCGCAGGCGGCCGGCCCAGCGAAGAAGGCGCTGTTATACAGATCAGGCGGCGGGATGCAAGGTGCTTTATGGTCCTCAATCCCCGTCAAACGCCAAAATGCGGCGATTCAGCCTTGGCACTTGGCCGATCCGGTCCAAAAGGCTAATGTCCCGCCGAACCGCGACGCAAGCGGCCGCGCAGGCTTCTGTCACAGTTCTGCCCGATTGCTCTGGCGTCCTTGGCGACCTGATTCTGCGATGGCTTTTGCGCCTCGCATTGTGCGGATAGGAAACTCATGGCTCGTTTCACACCCCTCATCGCGGCGACGCTGGCCCTCGCAGCGTTCGCCGGCAGCGCCGCCTGGGCGGCCGACCCCGAGTCTCTCGGCCGTTTCCGGGACTGGGAAGCGTTTTCCGCCAAGGAAGGCAATGCCACGATCTGCTACGCCTCGACCTCTCCCCAGGAGCAGAAAGGCGACTATACCAGCCGGGGCGCGACCTTCCTGATGCTGATCCGCCGTCCCGCCGAAGGCGTCTATGACGACGTGACCGCGATCGCCGGCTACGACTACCAGGCCAACAGCAAGCCGACGCTGCAAGTCGGGACCCGCCGATTCGAAGCCGACGCCCGCGGCGATGTGGCATGGCCCAAGGTCGGC
>CALGEE010000451.1 GCA_937881525.1 uncultured Sphingomonadales bacterium
GTATCATGAATGCACACTCCCTAATTGGGCGATTCGTCAAGGCTATGGCTGATCTACTTCAACTGGCCAAAAGTTCGCAACTATATACCCAGCTCGGTATCATTTTTCTTGCCATTATTTCTGCCTATGCACTGGTCGCGCTCCTGAGGAGGACTTCCCCCATTCTTCGCCGCGAACCCCAGTCCGGTCCGTGGCTCCCGCTCAGTAGAGCCGTTTTCAAGTTCAGGTCCTTACTGGCGCCACTCCTGATCATCCTGTTTCTCGGTGCAGGCATCGAACTCAGCGAACTCGTGATAGAGCAGAGCTGGCTGGTTCGCACGGGCCAGAGCCTGGCCGTTGTCTTTCTACTCCATTCGGTCATTGTCAGCTATGCGATAAGCCCCGTATTGGTTTTTGCCCTTCGGTGGTTTTTACTCCCGGTTCTGATTCTGCAGATTTTCGGCGTACTGGGCACCATTACAGATTACCTGGATGCGTTTGATCTAGAGCTTGGCAACATCAGGATTTCCGCCTATGGCCTGGTACGTGCAATTGTCTTCGGTTCAGTGCTGTTCTGGTTGGGCCGGATCTCGAATCGGGAAGGCCAGCGCATCATTCGTCGGCAGGTGGGGATAGATGTTGGCACCCGTGAAGTGGTGGCCAAATTGTTCCAAGTCACCCTTTTCTCTGCACTTTTTATCGTCTTGCTTCAGATTCTGGGCATCAACCTCACTGCGCTGGCGGTTTTTGGTGGCGCACTGGGTGTCGGCCTGGGAATAGGACTGCAAGCCATCGCATCAAATTTCATTTCGGGGTTGATCATCCTTCTGGACCGTTCAATGACGGTCGGGGACTACATCGAGTTGGATGATGGTCGATTAGGAAAGATCCGCTCGATCAACATGCGCTCGACCCTGCTGCAGACGTTTGACGGAAAGGATGTGATGGTGCCCAATGAACAGTTCATAACGACTCGTTTTGTCAATTGGACACATAACGACGAGAAACAGCGCTACACGCTGAAGTTTCAGGTCGCCTACAAAACAGATATCCCCGCCATGCTTGATATCGTGATGCATGTAGTACGTTCACATCCACAGGTAATCAATGAACCCGATACGCCGACAGAAGAACTGGCTGATGCCGAGATCAGCGGCTTCGGGGATTCAGGCATCGACATCCTTGTGGAGTTCTGGATGGAAGGAATCGACGATGGGAAGAACAGGGTAGGCGCAGACCTGTTGCTCATGATCTGGCAGGCACTCAAGGACAACAGTATCGAAATTCCATTTCCGCAGCGCGAAGTGAAACTCTTGAACAATTCATGAACGCTGAGAGGACTGCAACGTTCATGCAAGGGACAGGACTTGAGGATTACCTCGGCAAGGGCTGCGTGTAATTCCGCAAATATAGCGGAGCAAAAAGCCGACACGTGTCTGGCCCCTTCGCCTAAATAAGACAATCACCTAACGTTAAAGTTCAGGCGGCTGCGATTCGGTATTGAGCAAATCAAACGGCGTCACGC
>CALGEE010000452.1 GCA_937881525.1 uncultured Sphingomonadales bacterium
TACTATCATAAGTGTCACGGGCTATTGCGCGTAGAGACTGAGGGTCAAATCAAGGCGATTTGGCCCTCTTTTGGTCTCCACAGAGACTTTAGCGCAGCGGCATTAAGCCCGGAGGGCCCCAGAAAGGCGCCGTTTCTGGAGTGAAGATGTCGTTGGGGTTTTAGCTGTGAGGTGTATGGAGGCCCGAGCCGGAATCGAACCGGCGTGCAAGGATTTGCAGTCCTCTGCGTCACCACTCCGCCATCGGGCCCCTAAACAACAACTTGCCAGTTCAGCATGCCATCACGTGGTAAAGGCGGGCCTTTAGCGACTTGCCCAATTCAATGCAACCGGCAATCTGGTAGGCAAATTGGGCCATTGTGCTATGTGCGCCACAAGCCATGGAAAAAGTTGTCATTTGCAACCATAAATAGGGCGTTCGTCTGAATCCTGCTTGGCGCGAGGCACAAGGCTCGGTAGAGACCATATCAAAGGCTGTATTGTGTTTGCAACACAGCCGTGCCACACGGCCGAAAAATTAATGGAAATATCCGATGGAATCAGTAAATTTCGAAGATATGCGTCGCGCAATGGTGGATAGCCAGTTACGCACCAGCGGCGTAAATGACGCATGGGTGGTCGCTGCGATGGGCAGCGTACCGCGCGAGGATTATGTGCCTGCAGCCCACAGGACGACTGCTTATATGGACCGTTCGATCCTGTTGGATGACGGCTCGATACTGAATCCCGCCGTATCGACAGCAATGCTGCTTCAGGCAGCCGAAGTGCGCACGAACGATGTCGTGTTGCTCGTCGGGAAAGACAATGGCTACGTCGCTGACATTTTAAAGTCGCGGGTACAAACTATCACGGCTGTTGCCTCGGACAGATTAAGCCAAGAGCAGACTGGTGGACCATTTTCACTCATCATTATCGACGGTGCGGCAGAAGAACTGCCACCCGTTCTGCTGGGCTTGGCGGCCGAAGGCGCGCGCATGGTCACTGGCGTTATCGAAGGCGCTGTGACCCGATTAGCCAAAGGTTATGTCCATAAAGGAAAAGTCGCATTGAAGTCATTTGCCGACAGTGAAATAGCTGCCATCCCGGGCTTTGCCCGCAAGCCGGAGTTCGTGTTTTGAGCGGGCGGGGCTTCATTATAATAGCGCTGCTTGCGTCGACCGGCTTAGCCGCGCCTGCGGCAGCGGACACCCTTCGTGATGCGTTGGTTTCGGCGTATGAAACTAACCCTAACCTTACAGCGGCCCGCGAAGGACAGCGCGCCACAAATGAAGGTGTACCATTGGCAAAAGCCAATGGCCGACCCCGCATGACAGTGCAGCCGACATATGTTGAAAATGTTCTTCAGGATAGCGGCGCATCGGTTGCTCAAGCGCGCGGCGTAAGCATTAATGGCACGATTTCCGCACCGTTATACGCCGGCGGTGGCATTAAAAACGCCGTTCGCGCAGCAGAAAACCGGGTCGAGGCAGGGTTCGCAAATTTGCGTGGTACCGAAAGCGCAATTTTCTCCGCAGTCGTCGGTGCCTATATGGATGTCATCCGCGATGAATCTATCGTAGACCTAAACCGCGCCCAAGTTGGCGTGCTGTCGGTCAATCTTGATGCCACACGCGACCGTTTTGAAATCGGCGACCTGACCCGCACGGACGTTGCCCAGTCAGAAGCGCGACTGGCGCTTGCCACAAGCAACATGGAAACGGCACGGGCAAACCTCATCCGTTCGAAAGAAGTCTATATCCAACTGGTAGGCCGCGAGCCTGGGCAACTTCAAGCACCGCCGCCATTGCCCAATTTGCCGTCGACACCCGACGGTGCAGTGACAGTCGCGCTGGAAAGCAACCCCGACCTGATCGCTGCACGCGGGTCGCGGCAAGCTGCAGGCTTTGATCGTCGCGCTGCAAACGCTTCTCGGCTTCCCTCAATAAGTGTTTTTACCTCGCCGGCCTATAGTAACGCCTTAGGTTCGATTTCATCAAATATTCCCGGGTTTAGAGCTGACAATAGCACGCTGAGTGCGCAGGCTGGCGTCCGCGCTACTCTACCGCTTTATCTGGGTGGGCAACCCGCTGCGCAAATCCGTCAGGCACAAGCCCGCCTTGGCCAAGCTCAAGAACTGGAGATCGCTGCGGAGCGCGAGGCAATTGCGCAAACCCGCGCTTCTTTTGCAAGCTGGCGTGCGGCGCTTGATGTGATCGCAGCGTCCGAACGCGCTGTATCAGCGAACGAACTCTCACTTGAAGGCACCCGCGCCGAAAACGGGGTCGGTAATCGAACAATCTTGGACATTTTGAACGCTGAGCAGGAATTGTTGAACAGCAAGGTTCAGCTCGTTGCTGCACGCCGCAATGCCTATGTGGCCGGGTTCACTTTGCTCGCCGCGATGGGCAAAGCCGAAGCGCGAGACCTTGGCCTTGAAGGGGGCGCATTATACGACCCTGTTGCCGACTATAATAAAGTCGATGGCGCTTGGAATGATTGGTCATCTCAACCCGATCCTGTCGCGAAGTCGACCCGCACCGTTGACACTGCGGCACAAAAAGCGGACATAGAACCTATTCTTAACAACGGTAAAGAGCGTTAAACGACGCCAAGAGGCACAACATATGGCTGATGGCCGGAACGAACCTTCGATGGACGAGATATTGTCGTCTATCAAACGCATCATCACAGATGACGACCAAAACCGCCCCGCGGCTAAACGCCACGCCAAAGCGGCGGCGGGCGACAAGGATGAGAGCGAGATCCTTGAACTGACCGAAGCAGCCGAAAACGCAACGCGCGACGATGTTCTGCTGGATGATACTAAGGCCCAAAGTCTTCGACATAGCTTTTCAGCGCTGCAGACCTTGTCCGAGCCCGGCGCCGCCCCGCAAATCGTCCGGTCGGGGGAAACTTCGCTTGAAGGACTAACGCGCGATTTGCTTCGTCCAATGCTGAAAGACTGGCTCGACGCCCATTTGCCGCCAGTTGTCGAGGCGATGGTTGAGCGCGAAATCATGCGCATCACTAAAAAAGGCTAGTGAGGGGCGTCGGTCCTCGATCTGTGACCCGGCCAATTTTTCTTGTATTGGCGGCCGCCCTGTCCCTCGCCCCAAGCGCGCTCCTTGCCAAAGACATCTATCTAGAGGCTGGCCGCCTCATTGACGTTCAGGCTGGTAGCGTCCTTACGGGTCAATGCATCAGCATCACCGATGACAAGATCACTGCCATCGCCTCCTGTGGCCCGACGCCAAAAGGCGCCGAACGCGTCGATTGGTCCGGCTTCACTGTCCTTCCGGGATTGATTGACCTGCACACCCATCTTGCCGACGCAGGGCAAAGCGCAGACCTTGCTTTGCCGCTAAAGACATCGTCCGCCGCGACTGCATTAATTGGCGCGCATAACGCGCGGCTGACTCTGGAGGCCGGCTTCACCACTGTGCGCGACGTCGGCACCTATCGTGGCCTGACCGACATTGCGTTGCGGGACGCCATAAATGCGGGGCATGTCCCTGGCCCGCGTATGTTTGTCGCTGGCGCATATATCACTATTCCAAAAGGCGGCGGGGAATTGAACGGCGTCATTCCCAATGACCAGCTTCCGTCCGATATGCGCCTTGGCGTGGCCAGCACGCCTGAAGGAGCCGCAGCGAAAACTGCCTTTTTGATTGAACAAGGTGCGGACTTCATCAAAACGATCGCTACCGGCGCTGTGCTCGCCATTGGCACTGAGCCAGGTGAGCCTGAATTGACCGAAGACCAACTCCGCGCAGTTGTGGAAACCGCACGGGCAAAGGGGGTGTTCGTAACCGCCCACGCCCATGGCGCCGTCGGCATAAAAAACGCGATCCGGGCAGGCGTCCGATCGATTGAACACGCCAGCCTTATTGATGATGAAGCATTAGCTATGGCGAAAGCCAGCGGCACATGGCTTGTCATGGATATCTACAATGGCGACTATATAGACGATATTGGCACCAAAGAGGGCTGGCCCGAAGAATATCTGCGTAAAAATCGAGAGACCACCGATGTCCAGCGTGTCGGATTTACGAACGCTGTGAAAATAGGCGTGAAGCTTGCCTATGGCACCGACAGCGGCGTTTATCCCCATGGGCAAAACGCGAAGCAATTTGCGTATATGGTGCGCTATGGCATGACCCCGATGCAAGCTATCCAAAGCGCGACGGTCCGTGCTGCCAAATTGTTGGGGAAAGAGAAAATGTTGGGCGCAATTGCTGCAGGACGTTTCGCTGACCTTGTTGCCGTAAAAGAAAACCCTTTGGCCAACATTACGGCGTTGGAGCATATTGCACTGGTGATGAAGGACGGCAAAATAGTGCGATGATGGCGCGCCATCGACAGCCCTTCCAGATCCTTTGCAATTCCCTTGCTTGCCTCCTTTTCGCTGACTAGCGTGCGGCGTATGAAAAAACCTTCCTTATTGCTGCCCTGCGGGGCACCTCCGTCATCTCGATTGGCGGCCTTTCCACTGATGCCGTTGCGCGTCCCATGACCGAAACCGACCTTGTGATGATGAAGCGGCTATCGGCTGTGGCAGCATCTCCAGATGGAATGATGGTCGCGTACCAATTGCGTGAGACCGACTTGGAAGCGAATAAGGGCAAGACTGACCTCTATATGCTAAAACTCGGCACCACCGGCGCGCAGCCAGTGATGTTTGCATCGAGGCCAGATAAGAACGAGCATGACCCCGCCTTTGCGCCAGATGGCAAAAGCATATTCTACATCAGTAACGAAAGCGGTTCGGATCAAATCTGGCGCTACGACATTGCTTCGGCGACAACCAGTCAGGCCAGCGATTTCAAAACTGATGTGAGCGGGTTTAAAATTTCGCCCGATGGCCTGAAATTCGGTATCTGGGGCGACATCGCGCGCGATTGTGCCGAATTTGGCTGCGCCAAGGATGGCGACACATCAAAGTCCGGTCCGGGCACTGGCCGCGAATATGACCAGTTGATGACCCGTCACTGGGACCAGTGGGAAACGCCAGGCAATTACAGCCGGGTCTTCACGGTTGTGCTGCGCGCCGATGGGAAGCTTGGCACGCTAGGCACTGCTATGGATGGCGATCTGGTAGGCGATGCGCCATCAAAGCCCTTTGGCGGCGGGGACGAAATTAGCTGGAGCGCAGACAGCAGCGCAGTGCTTTTCGCATTGCGCCATGCTGACGCAAATGAAGCCAAATCGACCAACCTCGACATTTACCGTTCAGCTCTGCAAAACCCAACGCCTGTCAACCTTTCCGCCGACAATGCGGGTATGGATACAACGCCGGCGGCATCGCCCGACGGCAAATGGCTGGCGTGGACATCGATGGCGCGCGCAACGTACGAAGCTGACAGGCTCGTCATCAAACTGATGGATCTGAAAAGCGGCAAGATAACTGCGCTCACCGACACATGGGACCGTTCGGTTGCCTCGCTTGCATGGGCAGCAAATAGCAAAAGCCTTCTCTTGACTGCACAAGATGTTTTGGAAACCCCGCTGTACCGCATTGCCCTAAAGGGTAAGATCACGCGCCTGACGGAACGCGGCAGCATTGCCGAAGCCGTGCCGCTTAAAAATGGCGATGTCGTATACGCCATTAACAGCATCAACGGGCCATCAGACCTCGTCCATATGGACACAAAGGGCAAAACGACCCAGCTAACCAACGTCAACGCGGATGCGATGGCCATGCTTGATCCCGTGAATTACCAAAAGTTCGATTTCACCGGGGCAAATGGTGACCAAGTTTACGGTCAAATCGTTAAGCCGCAAGGCGCGACGGGCAAGCTTCCTGTGCTTCTGCTGGTCCATGGCGGGCCGCAGGGGGCACGTTTAACAACAGCTGGTCTTATCGCTGGAATCCTGCGGTTATGGCATCGCAGGGCTACGCCGTGGTCAGCATCGATTTCCATGGGTCAACGGGTTATGGTCAGAAATTTACCGATAGCATCCACAAAAATTGGGGCGGCTGGCCACTCGAAGATTTGCAAAAAGGCATGGAGGCGGTCGGCAAGATTGACGCGCAGCTGGATACCAATAATGCCTGCGCCCTCGGCGGATCTTATGGCGGCTAAATGATGAACTGGATTTCGGGCAATTGGCCCGACCGGTTCAAATGCCTCGTCAACCATGCGGGTATATTTGACCTGCGCGCGATGGCCTATGAAACCGAAGAATTATGGTTCGACCAATGGGACAATGGTGGGCCATGGACCACGCGCAGCGACGCGGAGAAATGGAACCCAGTCAATCATGTCGCCAAATGGAAGACACCCACTTTGGTGATCCATGGCGAAAGGGATTACCGGATCCCCTATTCGCAGTCGCTTGCGGCCTTCACAGCATTGCAGCAGCAGGGTGCTGAATCCAAATTGCTCGTGTTCCCGGACGAAAATCACTGGGTGCTGAAACCCAAAAACTCGATTCAATGGCACCAGACCGTATTCGATTGGGTCGGGAAACATTTGAAGGCCAAATAAGCTAGGGGCAAATTGGCGTCGCTCCAGTGCAGGCTGGGGTGCGTTAGTATTTAGGGGGAAGTATGACGGACATTGCGCATAATGTCGCAACAGAAACCGGCGGCGGGGCGGAACTGTCACGCAGTTTGAAATCGCGCCATGTCTCGATGATCGCCATTGGCGGCATCATTGGTGCCGGGCTGTTCGTTGGGTCGTCGACCACCATCAGTCAGGCCGGACCAGCCGCTGTCTTTTCCTTTGCCATTGCTGGCTTCATCATTTTGCTAGTGATGCGGATGATCTCCGAAATGGCGATCGCCGTTGATGGCGTGCAAACCTTCCCTGACTTCGCCCGCGCTGGCCTTGGGCATTTGGCAGGCTTCCTATCGGGCTGGCTCTATTGGTATTTCTGGGTGGTCGTTGTCGCCATTGAGGCAATTGCTGGCGCACAAATCTTACATGGATGGTTTCCTGCCGTTCCCGAGCTTGCCATCGGCGTTGGTCTGATGGCGCTGCTGACGGCGGTAAATCTGATGTCTGCACGCGCTTATGGCGAGTTTGAGTTTTGGTTCTCGTCGATCAAGGTCGCAGCGATTATCGTCTTCATTCTGGTCTGCGCTGCATGGGCCTTTGGCATCACGTCCGGCAGTGGTCCAAGCTTTAACAACTTGACTGCGCATAATGGCTTTGTGCCCAATGGCTGGGGAGTGGTGCTGGCGGCAGCAACCTCAACCATATTCAGTCTGGTTGGCGCAGAAATAGCGACCATCGCCGCTGCCGAATCCGAAGAGCCGGCAAAGGTCATCAGCCGCATGACCGTCTCGGTCACGTTGCGCATCCTCATCTTTTACGTGCTCTCCATCTTCCTGATCGTGTCAGTTGTGCCGTGGACGGAGATCGTGCCCAAGGTATCACCCTTTGCCACCACGCTTGCCTATATGGGCTTGCCAGCAGGTCAGTTAATTATGGAAGCTGTGGTGCTTGTCGCGGTGCTGTCATGCCTCAACTCCGGCCTATATGTTACCTCGCGTGCCTTATTCGGTCTGGCCAAGCATAAGGACGCGCCGCAGTGGCTGGTTCAGGTCAATGAGCGCAAGGTGCCAGCCCGCGCGATCCTGATCGCCAGCCTTTTCAGCTATGTCGCCCTCGCCGCCGACGCGGTGTCCCGCGATGTGGTGTTCAGCTTCCTGATCAACAGCTGCGGCGTGACCATGCTTCTGCTCTACCTCATGACATCTGCCGCACAGCTTAAACTGCGCCGCAAATATGAAGCGCAAGACCCGGCGCGGCTGCAGATTAAAATGTGGTTCCATCCCTATGGAACCTACGTCGCGATAGCGGCGATGCTGGTGATATTGGTTGCAAAAGGTCTTGACCCATCGGCGTCGAAGGAATTGTGGTTGAGCCTGCTCGTCGCAGGCGGATTTGCAGCCGCATTCTTTATCTTTCGGCGCCGCGCAGCCTAATGTCATAGGATAAGCCAACGATTTCCCGCGAAGACCTTGCCCAATCGTACATGCGCTGGCAAAGCCACTTCCCATGACTATCGACAAGACTTTCGACCCCGCCGCGATTGAGGCGAAATGGTATGCCCATTGGGAAACCACCGGTGCATTTCGTCCTGAGCGCCCTGATGCCGAGCCATATACAATTGTGAACCCGCCGCCCAATGTGACGGGCAGCTTGCACATTGGCCATGCGCTCGACAACACCTTGCAGGATATCCTCATCCGTCATGCGCGTTTGCAGGGCAAGGACGCCTTGTGGGTGGTCGGTACCGACCACGCCGGCATTGCGACACAGATGGTCGTCGAACGGCAACTCAATGCCCGCCAGCAGAAGCGCACCGATTTCACGCGCGAAGAATTCATCGCCAAAGTGTGGGAATGGAAAACAGAAAGCGGCGGCGAAATCACGGGCCAGTTGCGCCGGCTTGGCTGCTCCATGGATTGGGAGAATGAACGCTTCACCATGGATGAGGGCTTTTCAAAGGCCGTCATCAAGGTGTTTGTCGATCTTTATAACCAAAAATTGCTGTATCGCGACAAACGCCTCGTCAACTGGGACCCGGGCCTGAAAACCGCGATTTCCGACCTTGAGGTTGAAACCCGCGAGATTAATGGCAAATTCTGGCACTTCAAATATCCGTTAGAAGACGGCATCGGCTTTATTAGCGTTGCCACCACACGGCCTGAAACGATGCTTGCCGACATGGCGGTCGCGGTGAACCCGTCGGATGAACGTTATGCGCATCTGGTCGGTAAAAATGTCCGCCTGCCGATTACGGGACGGTTGATCCCGATTGTCACGGACGAACATGCTGATCCGGAATTGGGTTCAGGCGCCGTGAAAATCACACCGGGGCATGACTTCAACGATTTTGAGGTAGGCAAGCGCGCAGGGTTCAAGGCCAGCGACATGTTCAACATGCTTGATGGCGAAGGTCGCGTTGTGCAGACCGCCGATGGCCTCATTCCGGCAGAGTATATTGGGCAATACCGCTTTGGCATCGAGGGCGAACCGACCAACGCGCGCAAGATGGTGGTTGCGGCACTGGACGCCTTGGGTCTGCTTGAAAAGGTTGAAGACCGCGTCATCCAGACACCCTTTGGCGACCGTTCGGGCCAAGTGATTGAGCCGTGGTTGACCGACCAATGGTATGTCGATGCCGAAACGCTTGCCAAGCCAGCCATCGAGGCCGCGCGCAAGGGCAAGGCAAATGGCGGTTTCGATATCGTGCCTAAGTCGTGGGAGAAAACCTACTTCAACTGGATGGAGAATATCCAGCCATGGTGTGTCTCGCGCCAATTATGGTGGGGCCACCAGATACCTGCATGGTTTGCCGCCGATGGCACATGCTATGTGGCGGAAACTGAAGAGGCGGCGCAGCTACTCGCGGGCGCAGGCGTCGCATTGACGCGTGATCCTGACGTTCTAGATACATGGTTTTCGTCTGCGCTTTGGCCGTTTGGCACCTTGGGTTGGCCCGATCAAAATACAATGCTCGACCGCTACTACCCGAACGACGTCCTCATTTCCGGCTTTGACATCCTGTTTTTCTGGGATGCACGGATGGCGATGCAGGGTATCCACTTCATGAAAGAAGTGCCTTGGAAGACGCTGTACCTTCATGGCCTTGTGCGCGCGGCCGATGGCAGCAAGATGTCAAAGTCAAAAGGTAATACGGTCGACCCGTTGGGCCTGATTGACCAATATGGCGCAGATGCGTTGCGCTTCTTCATGGCGGCGATGGAAAGCCAGGGCCGTGACATCAAAATGGATGAAAGCCGCGTTGCAGGGTACCGCAATTTTGCAACCAAGCTTTGGAACGCCGCCCGCTTTGCGCAATCCAATGGCATCGGCGGATCACGCAGCGTGAGCGCGCCAAAGGCCGAGCTTGCCGTCAACCGTTGGATCATTGGCGAAGTTGTCAGCACAGTGGAGAAATTGAACAAGGCCTTTGCCGAATTCCGTTTCGACGGCATGGCGGATGTCATCTATCACTTCGTCTTCGACCAATTTTGCGATTGGTATTTGGAACTGCTCAAACCAATCCTTCAGGCGCAATCTGGTGACGACGGGGCAGAACCCCAGCCTTCGTTGGTAAACGCAGACGCCGACGAGGCACTGGAAGTTGCCGGATGGGCACTCGACCAAATTTTGGTCATGCTACATCCGTTCATGCCCTTCATTACCGAAGAATTATGGCATGCCATGTCCGACCCAGCGCAGCCACGCGCGCATGACATCATTCACGCGCAGTGGCCCGAACCAAACGCAACGATTGACGCCGATGCCGTGGCAGAAATCAACTGGGTCATAGATACGATCAGCAAAACCCGTTCGTTCAAAGCCGAATTGAATATCCCGCCCGGAACGCGCCTGACCGCTAACATTGCAGACCCACAGGTGTCCACAATGTCCGTCATCGCGCGGCAGGCAGCGGCCTTGTCACGGCTTGGCCGTATTGACAGCTTTGTCTATGCACCCGTTGCCACAAATAACGTTGCACAGATCGTGGTAGGTGGAGACACGGTGGTCTTTGCCCTTGATGATGTCATCGACCTCGACGCCGAACGCAGCCGTATAACCAAGGCGCTCGAAGCTGCGCGCAAAGAACGGGACGCGCTGGCTGGGCGCCTATCTAATGCGGCATTTGTCGAAAAGGCCAAACCAGAAGCTGTTGAAAAGGCGCGCGCGGATCATGCCGAGAAGGCCGCCGAAGCCGAGCGCTTGACAGTCGCACTGGCCAGATTGGGATGAGTAAGGGGCAAATCCCAGCTTGGGTGCTGCCCGGTTTAGGCGCACCGCAAACAACATGAGTGCGCCTGCCCATCAACGCGACCTGACCGTAGGACCAGTGGCCAAAACATTGTTTGTGTTTGCGCTTCCTTCTCTTGGCGTCAACATACTCCAATCGCTGAATCACTCCGTCAATTCGGTTTGGATTGGCAGATTCTTGGGCGAAGAGGCGCTTGCGGCCTCCGCCAATGCGGGGCTCATCATGTTTCTGATGTTCTCCACCCTGTTCGGCTTCACGATGGCGACAACAATTTTAATAGGCCAGAATATGGGCCGTCGCGACGTCGAATCTGTCCGCCGTATCATGGGTACCGCGTTCGGCATTTTCCTTGCGGCGGGCCTAGTAACGGCAGCAGCAGGCTGGATCTTCGCGCCCCAAATGCTGCGCCTGATGGCAACACCAGAAACGGTCTATCCGCTGGCCCTTGCATATTTGCGCGTCATCTTCCTTTCGATGCCAGCTTCTTTCGTGATGGTGCTTGTTGCGTCATCACTGCGCGGCGTAGGGGATTCGGTTACGCCATTTTGGAATACGGTGTTGAACGTGGTTCTCGACATTATCTTGAACCCGATTTTTATCTTGGGCTGGGGCCTCATACCCGCAATGGGAATCGCTGGGTCGGCGCTTGCGACCATCCTTGCCGGGGTCATCAGCCTGGGGCTTTTGTTGCGCCAAATCTATGCGAGTGACCTCACCATCCGCCTGCGCGGGCATGAGCTAAAATGGCTTCGGCCAGATGCACGGTTCTTGAAACCGATTGCGCGCATGGGCCTGCCTATGGGCTTATCGATGATCATCATGTCGGGCTCTGCCGTGGTGATGATTGGCCTCGTCAATCGTGAAGGCGTGAATACAACTGCAGCATTTGGCGTGATGAATCAGCTTTGGAGCTATGTGCAGATGCCAGCGGTCGCCGTGGGCAGCGCCGTCAGCGCTATGGTCGCCCAGAATATCGGCGGGAACAAATGGGACCGCGTTGGACGCATTGTGTGGTCGGGGATTGGCATCAATTTGCTCATGTCGGGCGCACTCATTGTGCTGATGACGCTGTTCGCTCAGCCACTGCTTAGCCTTTTCCTGCCAAGCGGCAGCCCCGCCATCGACATTGCGATACACATAAACCACATCATCGGGTGGACATTCGTCCTGATGGGCGTGTCCGTTGTCGTGACCTTTGCGGTGCGTGCGAATGGCGCCGTACTTGCCCCGCTCCTGATCCTTATATTCAGCGCAGTTCTGGTGCGTTTCAGCATCGGTTTTGGTTTACATGACCGCTTTGGTGCAGATGCTATTTGGGGATCATTTGTTGCTACCGCGATTACGTCCTGCATCCTGTCGATCGGTTATTATGTGCATGGCGGGTGGAGAAAGGCAAAGGCGATGCCAAATATGGGCGGGCCACTTATTCAAGCAGCGCCCGAATAATCCGCTGTCCTACAGACATCCGAGTATGGCATAAGATTCGCATGAACCACACGCTTGTTTTTTCTCCAATGCTCGAATGCGCACGATCGCTTTTTGGACGATTAAGCTGGATGTTGTTCGCCCTCATCTGCACTGCAGGCATTGCGCACGCGCAAGTTCCGGCTTCGGCGGCCCTCAATGTCCGCGCGTCAATGGATGCCGAAACGCGCACTCCGGCGGCAGGCGACGTAGTGACGGTCGCGATCATCATGGACCCAAGGGCTGGATGGCATGATTATTGGATTAATCCCGGTGACGCGGGAACGCCGCTTGAACTGGAATGGCAATTGCCGGCGGGCATGATCGCTCGTCCGCTGCGTGCCCCCGTGCCCGAGACTCTGGTCGTCAGCGGATTTATGAACCATATTTACAAGGCAAAGCACGCCTTTTTGATTGACCTCAAAATCCCCGAGGGCATGAAAATTGGCCAGCCTCTGGATGTGAAGGTCAATGCCCGCTGGTCGGCCTGTTCCGACCTGGTTTGCGTCCCCGAAAGCGCAACATTTTCGGTGCCAATGACCGTTGGATCAGGGGACATACAGGCGGCTGACCGCACCCGTTTCGATGGATGGCGCACTAGCTTGCCGGTGCCGCTTGATCGAACGGCACGCTATGCCATCAACGGCAAACGCATCGATATTGCTATTCCGTATCCACGCAGTGCAACGGCAAGCCGCGTTTGGTTTTTCGCGGAAAGCGAAAATCTGTTTTTGTATAATGCCCCGCAAAGCGCGCGCCGCACTGGCGATTGGCTAATCGTCAGCGGAGAAGTTAAAAACCCGTTCGCGGCACCGATTGACGGGCTATTGCGGTTTAACGACGCGCAAGGGCTTCAGGTGCGCGCAGCGCCCGGCGCAATACCGACAGGTGGTGACAGCGTATCGGTATTTGGCAATGGCGCAACCCAAGACGCGCAACAGCCAGCGCTTGGCTTTGGCTGGATATTGATATTCTCCGTGTTGGGCGGTTTGCTCCTCAACCTCATGCCATGCGTTTTTCCCATATTGGGGTTGAAGGCATTGAGCTTGGCCAAAATGGGCGGGGATGAGGGCGAAGCCCGCCGCGATGCCGTGGCGTACACGATCGGCATTATTTTAAGCTGCCTTGTTCTGGGCGGAATCATGCTTGGCTTGCGCGCGGCTGGCGAAGAAGTTGGCTGGGCATTCCAGTTGCAGGACCCGGCGGTCGTCCTGTTACTTGCGTTTTTAATGCTGTCCGTCACCGCAAATCTTACGGGTCTTTTCGAATTTGGCGGGATTGGGGCTGGTGAAAAACTGACGCGCAAGGGTGGCATCGCTGGATCATTTTGGACCGGTGTGCTGGCGGCGGTCGTGGCCACGCCCTGCACAGGACCATTCATGGCCGCGGCGATGGGCGCAGCCTTGTTGTTACCAACAGGTTTGGCGATGCTGATATTTGCCGGGCTTGGTTTTGGCCTTGCTTTGCCCTTTTTGGTAATTGCGTTCATTCCCGCGTTGCGCAAACGCATGCCAAGGCCAGGTGCGTGGATGGTGCGCTTCCGGCAATGGATGGCCGTGCCCATGGCGCTGACCACGCTTGCCTTGCTTTGGCTGCTCTACCAGCTCGCAGGATTTAATGGCTTGGCCATTGCGTCCATCGCGGCTTTGATTTTGTTAGTGGCCCTGTTCGACATTGGCCGGCGGCAGAAAAATGGTGGACCAACCCGATGGGTGCTGGCCGCTGCATTAGGCGTGGCACTGCTATCCTTCGTCGCGATGGACAGGGCTGCCATGGTGCCCGTTACGCACATCGCCAAAAACGGCAATTTGCCCTTCAACGAAGCGCGGCTTGCGGCGCTTCGAGCCGGGGGCAAGCCGGTGTTTTTATATTTCACCGCCGATTGGTGTGTGACGTGCAAAGTGAACGAAGGCGCTGCGATTGATCGTGCGGAAGCCATTGATGCGCTGGCAAAGGGCGGCATTGTGACGATGGTGGGCGACTATACGCGCCGCGACCCCGACATCACCCGCTTTCTGGCGAAATATGGCCGTTCGGGCGTACCACTTTATCTGTATTTCCCCAAAAATGGCGAAGCCCGCGTCTTGCCACAATTATTGACTGTCGGGGACCTCACGGCGCTCGCGGATTGAGCCGCATGGGCGCGCGTCGGCACCGAAATTCCAACGCCGCACTTCGTAAAAGCAGCCCCGAGTCCGCTAAAAGCCTTTATCTGTGGATAAATTGGCTGTAATGGCGCTGCAGATCATCACAAGGAGTATTGACTATCGCCACCCCGCCGGCCCGGCGCGCTATGACCCCACCTGTTAAAAGTGGTCCGCGCTACAATAATCTCATCACCGTCGAAAAAGTACGAGTCATTGACGATGACGGCGAGAATCTGGGTGTCATGTATACCCGCGAGGCGATAGCGCAAGCAGCGGAAGTTGGGCTCGATCTGGTTGAAGTTTCCCCGAACGCCGATCCCCCCGTGTGCAAATTCCTGGACATCGGTAAGTTCAAATATGAGGCCCAGAAAAAGGCCAATTTGGCCCGTAAGAGCCAGAAAACACAAGAAATCAAAGAAATCAAGATGCGTCCAAACATCGATGATCATGATTATATGGTCAAGATGAAGAAGGTCGCAGAGTTCATTGAAGAAGGTGACAAGGTCAAGATCACACTGCGCTTCCGCGGTCGTGAATTGGCGCACCAACAATTGGGTATGCAACTGTTGCAGCGCGTTCAGGCAGATACGACCGAGACTGCAAAGATCGAGGCACATCCCCGCATGGAAGGCCGCCAAATGCTAATGGTACTGTCGCCCAAATAGGGCGCAGTTACCAAATGGCTTGCCGAATCAGTTCGGCACCAATGACGACCATCAGAAGCTGGATTATGATGTTGAATCGCTCAGGCGATACGCGCTTAACCAGCTGCACCCCGGCAACAGTGCTTAAGATCGCAAGCGGCAGGAAAACTGCCGTTAGCGTCATATTCTCGCGGTTAAACTGACCCAGCGCCGCATATGCGGGCACCTTCATCCAGTTGATGATCGTAAAGAATATCGATGAGGTCCCCACAAACACCAAATGCGGGAAGTTGCGTGACAACGCCCAGATTTGGAACGGAGGGCCGCCCGCATGGGCAATCTGGCTTGTGAAGACGGACACGCCGCCCATGACGGTTCCGATCCACTCCGGCGCGGGCCCTGTTAGCTTCATCTGCATCCCCATGAGGGGAAGCAACAGATAAGTACCAAAAGCCAATGCGATAACGCCAACAAAGCCGCGCACCGCATCTTCATTGATGACCGACGCGAGCAGCCACGCCAAGAAGATGCCGATCGCCTCGCCCGGCAGGGTCAGAAGACGCGTGCGCCGATCATAGCTGCGGCGGAAGGCCCAGACACTCTCGACGTCTTGTAACATAAGGATGGGCAACAACATTCCGGCCCCGGCCACTGGGTCCATGACCAAAGCGGGCAACGGCATGGCCGCCGCACCAAGTCCGGCAAATCCGCCCTTGGCCAACCCAACCAAGATAACCGCCACGCCAGCGACGCAGTAAAACAGAATATCCGTCGGCAAAATCAGGATGCCCTGACGCGCTTTCGCAAAGCGAGAATATAGATAACCGCCGCTGCGGAGGCGAACAAAAACCATTGAATAGCATAGAAGCCGTTGTTGGAAATCTTGCGCTGGATTTTGGTCAATGACGGTGGTTCGGCCGTACGCAGGCCGCCGACGCCTTGCTGCAGCACCAGCATGGGACGCAAGGTAGCAGGCTTGGCAAACAGCTTCGCAATCAATGATTGCCGGTCAGGCTCAGTCGTGATGACCCCGCTTACCAGTCCGCCATTCCAATCAACCTTTTGGTTTGGTCGTACGGAGATGCCTGCAACAATTAACGCTCCTGGCCCCTCTGCTTCAGTCACGCACTCGGCAAGATAGCGCGTGCCTGCCTTGCCCAGCGTATCGCTGCCCGAATCTTCGCGCCATTTTGAAACACGCAGACAATTCAACGATGATTTACGGTGCAACGCGTCAAGGCTCACCGGACCCTGCTTTGGGTAAGCTATGGCAGGCTTTACGCTGTTGGCGGAAACATATCGCAACAGCATTTCATTTTCAGCTTTGCGTTGAAGTTGCCAAAAACCCAGCGCAACCATCGTCGCAACCGCCAACGTAACGAAGAATGTCGGGATAATCAGCCAGCGTGTCATGACAGATCATCCTTCCCAGCCTCTTTGGCACGGTTGCGATGCTCTGCCGCCAACAACGCAACTTTGGTCATGCGTAAAAAGAGCACCGTTAATCCCGCAGTGAAAGGAACCCAAATCACCACATGCACCCAAAAGGGCGGGCGAAATGCGGCATCCACGATCAAGGCAAGTATGATGATCAACGCGCCTATGACCATAACAAGGAAGGCGGCAGGCCCATCACCAACGTTGAAGCTGCTATAATCCAGTTCACAATTTTCGCACCGGTCCGCGAACTGGCCCAATCCAGCAAAAAGGGTCTTGCTACCGCATTGGGGGCAGAGACCAAAAAGGGCAGCCTTAGCGATGCTGGGCTGCCCTTCTGTGGATTGTTTGTTGGTCATTTATGCGTGCACTGGTGCGCCCCAGCCACCCCAAATGTAGATGGTGATAAAGAGGAAGAGCCACACGACGTCGACAAAGTGCCAATACCAGGCAGCGGCTTCAAAACCGAAATGCTGCTGAGGCGTGAAATGCCCCTTGTAGGTACGCGCAAGGCAGACGGCGAGGAAGATGGTCCCGATAATGACGTGGAAGCCATGGAAACCCGTCGCCATGTAGAAGGCCGTACCATAATTCAGTCCAGCAAATGGAAACGGCGCCTCGAGATATTCATACGCCTGGATGCTACTGAACAGCAGGCCAAGAAAGATCGTCAGCCACAAACCTTTTTTCAGACCTTCGCGGTCGCCATGGATCAACGCATGGTGCGCCCATGTGACCGTGGTGCCCGAGCACAGCAGGATCAGCGTATTGAGCAATGGAAGCTTCATCGAATCGAGAACTTCGAGGCCCTTTGGCGGCCACTGCATCAAGGCTGCGGCGCCCTCCTGACCGATCAGGTTCGTTACAGTGAATGCATGGGTTTCTGAGTCTTTCACGAGCTCCAGCGGCACTGGGAACAAAGAATAATCGAACCATGCCCAGAACCAAGCGACAAAGAACATGACTTCTGAGGCAATGAACATGATCATGCCGTAACGCAGGTGAAGCTGAACCACAGGCGTATGGTCGCCAGCATGGGCCTCATGAATAACGTCGCTCCACCACGCATAGAAAGTATACATGACACTGATGAAGCCAAGGCCGAACACAAGGCTGCCATAGCTAAACTGTTCGGGATGCATCCACATCACCAGACCGAAGAACATCGTCAGGGCCGAAAATGAACCCAGCAACGGTGTGATGCTTGGCGGCAAAATATGATAATCGTGATTTTTGGCACCCGCCATGGTCAATTCCCTGTAGTCTTACCGGTTAATATTAGCTTAGCTTCAGTTTACTGCCTGGTCCACCGCGTTTGGCTTTTCGACGGGGTAGAAAGTGTAGCTAAGGGTGATTTCTTCGATGTCTTTGGTGTTCGGATCCGTCATGATTTTTGGATCGACATAATAAAGCACGGGCATGCGGACCTGTTCGCCCGGCTTCAATGTCTGCTCCGTGAAGCAAAAGCACTGGATCTTGTTGAAATATTTGCCAGCCAACTCGGGCGTCACATTGAACGTGGCGGTGCCAGTTACTGGCTCGTTCGAGAGATTCTTTGCAAGGAAGATCGACATATCCTTCGCGCCGATGCTGACGGTATCGGTTGGCCGTTCTGGTTTAAATTCCCAAGGCAAGCCGCCGCGCTGATTGGCATCAAACCGGATAACCATGGTTTTGTTCGTTACAGCTACGGTAGCTGCCTGTGCAGCATCGACACGCATTGTTGTTCCACCAAAGCCAGTCACCTGGCAAAACAAGCGATACAGTGGCACCGCAGCAAAGCCAACGCCCACCATTGATACCGCAAGTGCCGCCGCTAGAAACCCGGTTTTTGCATTGGATATGGCCATCAGCCCCAGACCCCCACTTTCACCACAGTGATTAAGAAGAACAAAATACATAGCGCGACCAAGGCAATACCCATGACGCGAGAGCGTCCCGCTTGGCGTTTGCGGATAATGGCCGTTTCTTCGGCGGTGTAGGCAGACGGCTCATTCTGGGTCATGATATTACCATCCGGTCAAAGGCAAAAATTGCAAAAAGGAGAAACAGGTAAAGGATAGAGAAAGCAAAAAGTTGCTTTTCCGGTTTCATCGCAGCCGCGTCGGTGGCCTCGTTTTTCCAGACCCGGTAGGCCAGGCCTAAAAAAATGAGGTTTAGAACGACAGAGGCTACACCATAGACCCACCCTGTTTCTGCCAAAGCGAAGGGCAGTATTGCCGTTGCCGCCATGGGGAAACTGTACCCGAATATCTGGTTACGTGTGACCCGCTGACCTTTCACATTGGGGAGCATGGGAATTCCGGCCGCGCCGTAATCCGTCTTCATAAACAAGGCGAGCGCCCAGAAATGCGGCGGTGTCCAAAGGAAGATGATCGCGAACAGGAGGACTGGCATAAGCGTAACGTCGCCTGTTACCGCCGCCCATCCTATTACAGGCGGAAATGCACCCGCAGCACCGCCGATAACGATATTCTGCGGCGTGTTGGGCTTCAACCAGATAGTGTAGACAATCGCGTAGAAGAAGATCGAAAAGGCAAGCAGGCCAGCACATAGCCAGTTGACCGCAACCCCCATTATACCAACCGAGAAAGCGGCAAGGCCAATGCCAAAGTTAAGCGCAGACGCCCGGTCCATGCGGCCCGCGGGCAACGGGCGGCCCGCTGTCCGTGCCATTTTAGCGTCAATGTCAGCTTCGAAATATTGGTTCAACGCACCACAGGCTCCCGCGCCCAAGGCCAGGCAGAGTATCGCGGTAAAACCAATCACCGGATGAATACTACCCGGTGCCGCCAAAAGTCCGCACAGCGCTGTGAACACGACAAGCGACATGACGCGAGGCTTAGTCAAAGCCCAGAAATCGCGCCACTCGGCTGGCAAAATGATGTCACGCGTTGCGGTTGTCATGCCTTTTCCCAAACGTTCGAGACGTTCAACGCAGCGAACCGCCGCCGGTTACTTGATAACCGGCAGCGTTTCGAACTGGTGATATGGTGGGGGGCTTGTCAGCGTCCACTCAAGCGTGGTCGCACCTTCACCCCAATAATTGTCTTCCGCACGGCGGCCTGCGACCAACGACCAGATGACGTTGACGAAGAAGATTAAAACGCCAACTGCCATAATCGCATAGCCAAAGGAAGCCACGCCGTTCCAGTAAGCGAAGGCCTCTGGATAATCGGGGTAACGACGCGGCATACCCGAGTTTCCAAGGAAGTGCATCGGGAAGAATAAGACGTTCACGCCGATGAAGAACACCCAGAAGTGCAAATGGCCAAGGAATTCATTCAGGTGGCGACCCGATATCTTACCGAACCAATAATAGAAGCCGGCAAAGAGCGAGAACACCGCACCAAGCGACAGCACGTAATGGAAGTGGGCCACAACATAATAAGTGTCGTGCAAGTTATCGTCGAGGCCGCCATTGGCCAGAACAACACCCGTCACGCCGCCAACGGTGAACATGAAGATGAAGCCCATCGCCCAAACCATAGGTGTCTTAAAGCTCACCGAACCGCCCCACATGGTTGCGATCCAGCTGAAGATCTTGATACCCGTTGGTACTGCGATCACCATAGTAGCAGCCGTGAAGTACATTTTCATGTCAACGCTCATACCCGTGGTGAACATGTGGTGCGCCCAAACGACAAAGCCAACGAGACCAATTGCAACCATAGCATAGGCCATGCCGAGATAGCCAAACACTGGCTTGCGGCTGAAGGTTGCTACGATCTGGCTGATGATGCCGAAACCTGGCAAGATCATGATGTACACTTCTGGGTGACCGAAGAACCAGAAAAGATGCTGATACAGGACAGGGTCACCACCGGCAGACGCATCAAAGAATGCGCCGCCAAAGTTACGGTCGACCAGAAGCATGGTAATTGCAGCCGCCAACACTGGCAAGGCGAGCAACAACAAGAATGCAGTGACCAACACCGACCACACGAACAGCGGCATTTTGTGCAAGGTCATTCCCGGTGCGCGCATGTTGAAAATGGTGGTGATGAAGTTAATGGCACCCAAAATCGATGCGGCACCAGCAAGGTGAAGCGAGAAAATGGCCATGTCTACAGCCGGACCGACCGAGCCAGAGGTTGAAAGCGGTGCGTAGACCGTCCAGCCAGTTCCAGCACCTAATCCTGTGCCGCCCGGCACAAAGCTTGATCCGAGCAGCATGATGAAGGCAACAACTGTCAGCCAGAAGCTAATATTGTTCATGCGGGGAAACGCCATGTCAGGCGCGCCGATCATCAAAGGCACAAACCAGTTACCAAAGCCGCCAATGAGGGCGGGCATGACCATGAAGAACACCATGATCAGGCCGTGCGCCGTGATGAGTACGTTCCACATGTGATAGGCTTCATCGAGCGACGCTTCCTTGCCGGCCATCATTGATGCCCAGCCTTGAAGATACTGAATGCCAGGAGCAGCAAGCTCCAACCGCATCAGGCCAGAAATGCCACCGCCGATGATCCCTGCGCATATAGCAAAGATCAGATAGAGAGTCCCGATATCCTTGTGGTTAGTCGACATGAACCACCGGGCGAAAAATCCCGGCTTGTGGTCTGCGTCATGATGGTCATGCGCGTGAAGGGCTGTACCTGTGGCTGCAATGGTTGTCATCCGTTTGGCCTCTTTACTTAGTTGGCGCTGCAACAGGTGCAGCAAAAGTGTCGATGGGGGTTGCAGCGCCGGCAGGCGCGGCCGCGGCAGGTGCAGGCTTATCCGCGCCGGGCATTGTGCCACCCTGCGCCTTCACCCATGCCGCAAACTTTGCGGGCGGCAGTGCCTCCACAACGATTGGCATGAACGCGTGGCGTGCTCCGCAGAGTTCAGAGCATTGCCCAAAATATACGCCAGGCTTGGTAATCGTAAGCGATTTTTCGTTCAGGCGGCCAGGGACCGCATCGAGCTTAAACCAAAGCGAAGGAACGGCGAATGCATGGATCACGTCGGCGGCCGTTGTTTGAATACGCAATGGCACCTCGGCAGGGACAACCATGCGATTGTCCGAAGCCATCAGCTTTGGTCCATCATTTTCAGTACGAAAACGCTCGCCCTTGGCGACGTCGCCTTCTTCCTTGAGCATGTTTGAAACAACTTCAAAACCGCCATGGTCAGGATAGGTAAAGCCCCAATACCACTGATAGCCAGTCGCTTTAATGGTGACGGCATTCGCTGGGGCTGGCTTGAACTGCTTCGCCAACAAATCGAGCGAAGGATACGCAATGCCCAAAAGAATGAGGACGGGAACTAGTGTCCATACAACCTCAATGAAGGTATTGTGCGTCGTTTTCGATGGCACTGGATTGGCACGGCGGTTGAAACGCACGATCACCCATAGCAGAAGGCCAAGGACAAACAGAGAGATGATGGTGATGATTGGCAAAAGGATAGCGTTGTTGATCCATTTTGCATATTGGCCATTATCGCTGAATTGTTCCTGAAAATCGATTTCTTTAGGCTTTGGCATGCCGACGCTGTTTTTATAGTCGGGACGCATGGGCGTGTAACCCGGCAACGCGCCATCCATGGATTTCAGCGCAGCGGCAGCGGCTGGCGCTGCTTCTGTCGCAGGTGAAACGAGGGTAACAGCAGCAGGCGTCGCCACGACGGGCGCAGCCACTTCCTTAGTTACTGGCGTCGGCGCAGGTTTCGCAGGCTGCGCCATCGCCAATGAAGGCGCGGTCAGGACAACCAGCAATACCAACAATTTCTTCAACATATTCATCAACTTGGCCCCGTATTCTTGGTGCGGCGCAGGAACTTTGCGCTGGTCTGACCGACCCGCAGGATGCCAGACTGGCGCGACCTATAGTCGCGCTAATCTGAAGCCTCAAGCGATCGATTGCTTATTTTTAGCATTTAATTGCTCCAGTTTTCTACCTATTTGCGTTGCAATCCGCTAAACAGCGCATGCAAAAGACAACATTGGTAAAGAAGGAAAATTCTCCCCATCATGACTGAAGATGAAATACTGGCTGAATTCCGTAGCGTCGATGCCTTGCTTGAGGGACATTTCCTGCTGTCATCGGGCCGCCACAGTGCCTATTATCTACAATGCGCGCGGTTGTTAATGAACCCAGAGCGCGCCGGGCGGATTGCCCTTGCGATTACCCAAAAAATTTCACGTGAATTGCGCAGCGAAGTGCAAGTCGTCATTTCTCCCGCCATGGGCGGTATTATCATTGGCCATGAAATGGGCCGCGCGCTTGGCGTTGATGCTTTGTTTGTTGAGCGCCCCGACGGTGTGTTTGGTTTGCGTCGTGGCTTTTCGCTCGCGCCCGGAACCAAAGTTTTAATGGTAGAAGATGTCGTCACCACTGGCCTTTCATCACGTGAGGCCATTGCCGCGATTGAAGCCGCGGGCGGCGTTGTCGTTGCGGCCGCATCCGTGGTTGACCGCTCGGCGGGTACAGTTGAACTTGGCGTGCCATTTTATCCGCTAATCGAATTAAACTTTCCTACATATGCAGCAGATGAATTGCCGCCCGAGCTGGTGGCTTCAGAAGCGGTTAAGCCCGGCAGCCGAAAGATATGAACGAAGCAGCAAAAGCGCCGCGCCTCCGTCTAGGCGTCAACATTGACCATGTTGCCACCATACGCAACGCGCGCGACGGCGCGCATCCAGACCCAGTGCGTGCGGCGCAGATTGTCGCTGCCGTGGGCGGTGATGGCATTACTGCCCATTTGCGCGAAGACCGGCGACACATTCGCGATGCCGATATAGAACGCATAATGGCGGCCACCAATTTGCCGCTCAATCTGGAAATGGCTGCGACCGAAGAAATGCTCGAGATTGCACTTCGGCATAAACCCCATGCGGCGTGCATCGTCCCTGAACGGCGGGAGGAGCGGACAACCGAGGGCGGTTTAGACGCAGCCGGGCAGCACAACCATCTCGCACCCATCGTTACCCGGCTTACCGACGCCAATATCCGCGTAAGTCTGTTCATTGAACCCGACGCTCGCCAGATTGAAGCGGCCATCCGCTTGCGCGCGCCAATCGTGGAATTTCACACGGGCAAATACGCCCATTCCGAAGGCGCAGAGCGCGAAGTCGAGCTCCGCCGCATTGCCGATGCGGCTGCCCTGGCCGCCAAAAATGGCATCGAACCGCATGCGGGCCATGGCCTGACGTTCGATAATGTCCAACCTATTGCCGCTATCCCGCAGTTCGCTGAACTCAACATCGGGCATTATCTCATTGGCGAGGCGATTTTCATTGGGCTTGAAGAAAGCGTGCGCAAAATGCGTGCGCTGATGGACCTTGCCCGGTGATCATCGGGCTTGGTTCCGACCTGTGTAATATTGAACGTATCGCCCGTTCGCTTGAACGCTTTGGCGAACGCTTTGAAAATCGGGTATTCACGGACCTTGAACGTGCGAAGGCAGCCAAGCGTCCATTTACCAAGGCAGGCACCTATGCGAAACGCTTTGCCGCTAAAGAGGCCTTTTCCAAAGCAGTGGGAACCGGTTTCAAACATGGTGTGTTTATGAAGGACATTGGCGTCGTTAATGCACCATCCGGTGCGCCAACGCTTTCCCTTACTGGGGGCGCGAAAGCACGGCTCGACGCAATGATTCAAGAAGGCTATGAAGCCCATATACATTTGACGCTGACCGATGATCATCCTTGGGCACAGGCATTTGTCATTATAGAGGCATTAAGAATGCAAAAGACATGAGCAGCTTGACCACAGAAACTGACGAAAATTCCTCCACACCTCCCGCGCCAACCCCTGAAAAGCAGAGCTGGGCCGCAACCGCATGGGCGGAGGTTAAGAGCATGTTTTGGCTGTTGCTTGCTGTGCTCGCCTTCCACAGCTTCATAGCAAAGCCGTTCTACATTCCCTCAATCTCGATGATGCCGACCTTGTTGGTGGGCGACCGCCTGTTTGTGAGCAAATATCCGTATGGATGGAGCCATGTATCGCCGACGATCCCGAATCCTGTAGCCATTTTCCGTTGGCTCGTGCTGCGGGAAGAGGTTGAAGCGCTGGCCGTACCGCTGCCCGACAGCACCACGCGTGTTTGGGGCAAAATACCCGAACGTGGCGACATCGTCATATTGACACCAAAGGCCAAATATCAGGACTGGATTAAGCGCGTCATCGGTTTGCCCGGCGACACCATCGCATTAAAAGAGGGGCAGGTTTTTCTAAATGGCAAACCTGTTCCCCAAGAGACGCAACCCAATTTGACCCTGGCGGTAGACGCCAACAATCCGTGCAATGAATATGACTTTCCCGGTGTCCTCACCCGCAGCGATGATGGCGCTTTGACGTGCAACCTGCCCATAATCCGCGAGACGCTGCCCAATGGCGCACAATATAACACCATCGATGCGCGGCGCGGCGATGCCGACAATATGGACCCAGTCAAAATCCCGGCAGGTCATGTGTTCTTGATGGGTGATAACCGCGACAATAGCTCCGATAGCCGCGTAGCCGCGGAACTTGGCGGCCTTGGCGGTCCCGTTTCATGGGATCGTATTGGTGGGCGCGCTGAGATAATCACATTCTCCGTAGATGGCAGCACGGGCCTTAATCCTGCGACATGGATAGGTTCGCTTCGGGGGGATCGCGCTGGCACAAGTTTACGTCCCAAGAAGGTCCGCCAAGGTGAATGACGTGCCCGCGCCAGAACAAAGCAAGCCACGCCGGCGGCGTAAAAAGCCCGAGGCGCGGGTGGCCGATAGCTCTCGGGAAGAAGTTGGCCCGACCGAGCTTTACGACCCGATTATCCGGTCCGAAATTAAGCGCGCCACGGTGTGGATTGGCATGGCTGCTTTGGTGGTGGCGTTCATCTGGCTTGCCCAGCCCATTCTTCTCATCATTGGCGGCGTCGTTCTCGCCGCAATGTTCGACGGCGGAGCGCGTCTCCTAGGCCGGATTTTACCCATTCCGCGTGGTTTCCGACTGACGATCGTGGTGCTAGCCGTTTTAGGCTTTATGTATTGGACTTTCGTTTTCGCTGGCTCCGAACTGGCCGCACAGGCCGCAAGCCTTCAGGCCATTGTCGAAACCCAAATTGGAGCAATCGGCAACCGGATTGAGGCGGCGGGTTTCAACATCTCCGCTGAAGATGTGAAGGGCCTTGGATCGCAGATATTAAATTCCGTTGGTCGCGTAACAGAAGCCGTTTCCTCGGTAGTCAGCACCATTACGAATCTTGCGATGATGTTGGTTCTTGGTATTTTTATCGCAGCGGAACCCCGCTTATATGAACGCGGCGTGGCGTGGATGCTACCGCTGTCAGAGCGCGCGCATTTTTATGGGACCGCCGAAAAAATGGGTAGCGTCTTGCGCCGCCTGATGGCCGGGCGCTTACTTGGCATGGCGGTCGAAGGCTTTGGCACGTGGATATTGCTTAGCCTTGGCAACGTGCCGATGGCGGCGTTGCTCGGCGTGCTTACGGGCCTGCTGGCATTTCTGCCCAACATCGGCGCCATCGTATCGGGTGCGTTGATCATATTGGTTGGATTCTCCGCCGGATCAGATGTCGGCCTGTATGCTGTTTTCGTCTACTTTGTCGTCCAGATGGTCGACGGGTATTTAATCGTCCCAATGGTGGCCAAGCGCGCGGTCGATTTAGCACCAGCCTTGGTCTTGGGCGCGCAGATCCTTTTTGGCGCGCTTTTCGGCATACTGGGATTGGCGCTTGCCGACCCCATCATTGCGATGATCAAAGTCACGCTTGAGCGGCAATCTGCGCGTAATGAAGCGCGTGGCATCCGCAAAGGGCCGTGAACCCCAAAAATGCTGCTGACGGTCTGCTTTTTGATGGGGATTGCCAATTTTTTTATGCACAGGGCAGTCACGGAATCGGGCCACCCGTTTGTGGAAGACACCAAGCGCTATTTTAGCGCGCATTTCAGTCCTTTTGGCAGCTATGCCATTGAACTGGCCTTGCTGATCGGCGCACTGTGGCTCGCGAACCAAGGGTCATTGACGATTTCACTTTTATACGCCGCGTATACGGCCATCAATGGTGTTGCGACATGGTGGCTGCTGTCTGGCAAGACATGATGCGCCTTTGTGCTTTGCTTTAATCTAATTATAGGGCGCCTGTGCCTCCATTAGCTCCCACTTCTGACGCCAAGCCCGATTTCGCCGTCATGCGGCGCTTTCTGCCCTATTTATGGCCGAAGGATGAGGCTGGCTTGCGCGTGCGCATCGTCTTTGCGTTGTTGCTGGTGGTTATCTCGAAACTAATCCAACTCAGCATGGCGTGGGTCTACGGCCGGGCCATTGACCGGATGGTTCCGGGCATGGAAGACAGCGTGGCGATCGCCATCGCATTGGTCGCGACTTATGCTGGCGCGCGTTTTGGCGGCGTGTTGTTCGACAATTTGCGCAACGTGGTATTTGAACGCGTCGGGCAAGAAGCCACGCGGCGTCTGGCCGAAAATGTGTTCAGCCATTTGCACAATCTGTCGATGCGCTTCCACATGAACCGGCGGACAGGCGCAGTGACCAAGGTCATTGAGCGCGGAACGAAGAGCATCGATATCATGCTCTATTTCCTGCTTTTCAACATCGCGCCTACATTGCTTGAGCTGTTTTTGGTTTCGGTGTATTTCAAGATTTCTTTTGGTTGGGGCATGGTTGTCGCCACGCTGATCATGGTTGTCAGCTACATCGCCTACACCACCGTGATCACCAACTGGCGCAACAAATTGCGTGAGGAAATGAACGAGTTGGACACCCAGACCGTCGCCAAGTCGGTGGACAGTCTGTTGAACTACGAAACGGTCAAATATTTCAACGCAGAAAAGCGTGAGACCCGCCGCTATGCCGAGGTCGTCCACCATTACGCAAATGCCGCCGTCAAATCGGAAAACTCGCTCGCCGCTCTGAACATTGGTCAATCTTTGATCACCAACCTGATGATGGCGGGGGCCATGGGCTATGTTGTGTGGGGCTGGTCGCGGGGTCAGTTTACGACGGGCGACGTCGTCACGGTCAACACCTTGCTGGCGCAGCTATTCCGGCCATTGGACATGTTGGGCATGGTATATCGCACCATTCGCCAAGGCCTGACCGATATGGCCGCGATGTTCGAACTCATCGACACCCCGGCGGAAATAACGGACAAACCAAATGCGCCCGCGCTGGCGGTCAGTGGCGGGGCGATTGTGTTTGACGATGTGCATTTCGCTTATGACGCCGAACGCCAGATTCTGAAAGGCGTCAGTTTCGACATCAAGCCCGGCCATACGCTTGCGGTGGTTGGTCCTTCTGGCGCCGGCAAGTCGACCATAGCGCGGCTGCTGTGCCGTTTTTACGACGCCACCGGTGGCCGGGTTACGATCGACGGCCAGGATTTGCGCGATGTCACGCAGTCAAGCCTGCGCAGTTCCATCGGCATAGTCCCGCAGGATACCGTGTTGTTCAATGACAGCATTAGCTACAATATCGGCTATGGCCGCGAAGGCGCAAATCAGGCTGAAATCGAGGAAGCGGCGCGCGGCGCATCGATCCATGGCTTTATTGAATCCTTACCGGATCAATACGCCGCCAAAGTGGGCGAACGCGGATTGAAATTGTCGGGCGGCGAAAAGCAACGTGTGGCGATTGCCAGAACTTTGCTCAAAAATCCGCCGCTTTTGATATTGGACGAAGCGACCAGCGCGTTGGACAGCCGGACGGAGTCGGAAATTCAAGCGACGCTTGAGCGTATTTCGGAACGTCGCACGACCATCATCATCGCGCACCGGCTTTCGACCGTGGTCAACGCTGACCAGATCATCGTGCTTGAGGCGGGCCGCGTTGCCGAGAAAGGCACGCATGTGCAGCTGCTCCGCAAAAATGGTCTCTACGCTGACATGTGGGCACGCCAGCAAAGCGAAGCCGAGGAAGAAGCCATCACAGCAACATAAGTTGCGCGTGGCCAGCTATCCACAAGCGTCTTGGACCAAACCGAAGTGGGCTCTGTTATTGGCCGTGCGGCCGCGCTAGGGCTCCCGCATGGCCTCCGTCGCTCCCTCCCCCACGCCAGCCGATATATTGCACCGCCTGTTCGGCTTCCCCGGATTTCGCGGGCAACAGGAGCAGGTAGTGACTCGCGTTCTTGCGAGGCAACGGACGCTTGCGATCATGCCAACGGGCGCAGGCAAGTCTTTATGCTATCAATTGCCCGCCGTGATCATGGACGGCACTTGTATCGTGATATCGCCGCTCATCGCGCTGATGCATGATCAGATGCGGGCAGCCGACGCTGTCGGGATCCGTGCAGCGACGCTGACGTCGGCCGACGATAACCGCGCGAAAACCATATCACGGTTCAGGGCGGGCGAACTTGACCTTTTATATGTCGCGCCGGAGCGGGCATCGGGCCAGGAATTCCGCAGCCTGTTACGTGAGACAAAGATATCGCTGTTTGCCATTGATGAGGCGCATTGCGTGTCCGAATGGGGGCATGATTTCCGGCCCGATTATCGCTTGTTGCGCCCTTTGCTCGACGACTTTGCCGAAGTGCCAAGGCTGGCACTGACGGCGACCGCAGACACCCACACCCGCGACGACATCGCCGAACAATTGGGCATACCCAGCGATGGTGTCATGGTGGCGGGTTTTGACCGGCCCAACATCCGTTATGTCGCCGAAGCCGCCCCAAACAGCGGCGTCGCATCCTTGGTAAAGGGGTTGCAAGGGGCGGGCATAGTCTACGCCCAAACGCGTGACCGCACCGAGAAAATTGCGGCGCAAATCGCAGAGACAGGACGCAGGGCGCTTTTTTATCATGCAGGCATGGAGCCGCAAACACGCGCCCGTGCGCAGGCCGAATTTGTGTCGTCCGAAGACATGGTCATGGTCGCGACGGTGGCCTTCGGCATGGGAATCGACAAGCCCGATGTGCGCTTCATCGTGCATGCTGGCCTGCCGAAGTCCATCGAATCCTATTATCAGGAAAGTGGCCGTGCAGGACGCGATGGCGATCCCGCGGTCGCGCATATGCTATGGTCAGCAGGTGACTTCACGCGCGCCCGAGGGCGGTTGAACGAGCTTCCACCAGAACGGCGCGAGGCGGAATTGGCGCGCGTTGCTGCATTGTCGCATCTGGTGGAAACACCCGGATGCCGCCGCGCTGTACTGCTGCGCCATTTTGGGGAAAGTCCGCCAGAAAGCTGCGGCAATTGCGACAATTGCCTGCACGCACCCGATGTGCACGACGCGACCGAGCTGTCCCGTAAATTATTATCAGCAGCATATCGGACGGGGCAGATGTTTGGCATGGGCCATTTGGAAAAAGTCCTGATGGGCAATGGAGACGACCGGATAACGCAATTCGGGCATGACCAGCTTTCGGTCTTCGGCATTGTGGACAGGGCAGAGGCCGCGATGCTGAAACCTGTGTCGCGGGCACTTCAGGCGCGCGGTGCCTTAGTGGCAAATGAACATGGCGGTCTAAAGTTGGCGGGCGAAGCACGCGCGATCATGCGCGGTGACCAAAAAATCCAGATTGCGATTGTAAAACCTAGCGCCAAACGCAGCGCGGGCCGTCCGGACAATCCAATCGGCAATCCGTTGTTTGAGGCCTTGCGCGCAAAAAGGCGTGCGCTTGCCGAAAATGTTGGCGTGCCGCCTTATGTCATTTTCCATGACGCCACCTTGCGGGAGATGGCGCTGACACGGCCAGCCGACATCCGCGCCTTGGGCAGGATCAGCGGCGTTGGGGCACGCAAGCTGGAGGCCTACGGCGCGGAATTTCTGTCGGTAATCGCTCAATTTTGAAATCGGAGCCCTTTCGGGGCTATTCTCCTTTCTTGTTATCGATTGCAGTTTAAATTAAGGCCAAAGAATCGCCAAAGTTTAGGTGATTTTACAACAGGATTTCCAGATGTTCCGGATGTTGACTGATACATTTTATGCAGCCCCGCAAATCACTGTGTCGGACGTTGCCGACGCCGCCGATGCAGGGTTTTCGATGATCATCAACAACCGGCCTGAAGATGAATCGGCCGACCAGACCCCGGGTTCAAAAATCGCGGTAGCAGCAGCGGCCGCTGGCTTGGAATATGTAGCCATTCCCGTCACACATGCCGGCTTTGCAGAATGGCAAGTGACCGCGATGGCAGACGCGCTGGACAAGGGCGATCGTAAAGTGCTGGCATATTGCCGTTCAGGCACGCGCTCCACTTTCCTGTGGGCGCTGGCCCGCGCATCCCGCGGAGCGCATCCGGCCACCTTGGCGGAAAAAGCGTCGGATGCCGGCTATGACCTCGCCCCCGTAACCGCGATGATGGACATGTTGCGCGGGCGGGCTTCGTGACGGCAGAGTTGCTCAAGCTGGCGGGGTCCATCGCCGCGATCTTGTTCATCGCGTGGCTTGCGCGGTTCCTGCGGCTCGGTGGTGACGTCCGCATCCGCAGCGAAGAGCAAGCGCGCGAGATTGCAAATGAAACCTGCTGCGGGTTCGATCCGGTGGAAATAGCCATTGATAAAGCGGGTATCGCCGCGCTCCTGCGCGATGCCGAAGGGAGGCACCTGCTGGTCCGCCGCCATGGCGTAAAATGGGCGGGAAGGCTGCTCGACCGACATAATGATTCCCGTCTCGACCAGAATTTTCTCACCGTCGGTACAGGGGAAAAAACCTTTGGGTCGGTAACGCTTAATCTGGGTTCGCAAGCGTCGCACTGGGCGGCTGGCTTACGCCATTTGAAAATATAGGACTCACATATGCCGGATCTCTTCAACCCAATTGATTATGCCGTTCCGGCGTTCATCATCCTCATCGTGGCAGAAATGCTCTGGGTGCGGCGACGTGCGCCAGAGAAATACGACCCCCGTGACACGCTGACGTCGCTGGCATTGGGTACGGGCAGCACCGTTGCAGGCGCGCTATCCGGCGCCTTGGTGTTCAGCCTTGCCATGTGGATATACGAACAACGCTTTTTCGATATCGGCTGGGTCTGGTGGGCGTGGCCCTTATGCTTTGTTTTGGATGATCTCGCTTATTATTGGGCGCATCGGTCGGGACATCGCGTGCGTTGGTTCTGGGCAAGCCATGTGAACCACCATAGCAGCCAGCATTACAACCTATCAACCGCGCTGCGCCAGACATGGACTGGCTTTATCGCGCTTGGTTTTATCTTCCGCATACCTTTGGCATTTTTGGGTTTTCATCCCGCAATGCTGTTGTTCGTCGGCGCGTTCAATCTCATTTATCAGTTCTGGATCCACACCGAGGCAATTTACAAATTCCCGCGCTGGGTCGAATATATCATGAACACGCCAAGCCACCACCGCGTCCACCATGCGACGAACCCGCGCTATCTCGATCAGAATTATGCCGGAACCTTCATCATCTGGGACCGCATCTTCGGGACATTCACCGAAGAGGTGGAGGGCGAAAAAATCCGCTACGGGATTGTAAAACAACTGGGCACGTTCAACCTGTTGTGGAGCGTGTTTCACGAATGGATTGGCATCGCGCAGGATGTGAAGTCGGTGCCATGGCGGCATAAATTTTCATATATATGGCGCCCACCCGGCTGGAGCCACGATGGCAGCAGGGACACATCCGATAGCATTCGTGCACAGTGGTTGCAAAGCCAGCAAGCCAAGGCTGACTAAAGCTATTTACTGCCTTGCCAGTAGTTAATCGTCCGCTTAAACCGTGCTACGCAGATGGAGCAGGTGATATGGACGAATTTGACATCATTGTTATCGGCGGCGGTTCCGCAGGCAGTGCAGCAGCCGGACGATTGTCCGAAGGCGGCAAATATAAGGTCTGCCTGAT
>CALGEE010000453.1 GCA_937881525.1 uncultured Sphingomonadales bacterium
CTTGTTGAAACCGCTGATGTCCTAATCGAAGGTCTTCGACCCGGTGTGACCGAGCGTATGGGGGTTGGACCAGACGCCTGCCACGCCATCAATCCAAGGCTTGTTTATGGACGGATGACAGGTTGGGGGCAGACGGGCCCTTGGAGCCAAATGGCTGGGCATGATATCAATTATATTGGCATGACCGGGGTGTTAAACGCAATTGGCAAGGATGGGCAGCCCCCCGTACCTCCGCTCAATATGGTGGGTGATTTCGGCGGCGGGTCGATGTTCCTCGTCAACGGTATCCTTGCGGCGCTGGTCGAGCGCGGCCGGACGGGTAAAGGTAATATAGTTGATGCAGCCATTGTCGATGGCACCAACAGTCTGATGAGCTTTGTCCATGGTATGGCGGGCCTTGGTCAATGGCGCACGAAGCGTGAGGCAAACTTGCTGGACGGGGCCATGCCTTTCTACCGCTGCTACATGACTGCTGATGGTAAGTTCATGGCAGTTGGGTGCATTGAGCCGCAGTTTTTTGCCGCAATGATGGACCGCTTGCCCATCGACAAGGATGCTTATGGAGGTCAGCACGACCGAACCGCTTGGGCGAAGCAGCATGAGATGCTTGAGGATGTGTTTGCCACCAAGGCGCGCGACGCATGGGAAGTGATTTTTGCGGGTACTGATGCTTGCGTAACGCCTGTGCTGGATTATGTGGAGGCGGCGTCGCATCCCGCCAACGAGGCGCGGCAAGCATTTGTGCAGGACGGCCGTTGGTTGCACCCACAGGTCGCACCGCGGCTTGCAACGCAGCCCTTGGCCACCCATTTTGAGATTGCAACAAAGGGCGGCGATTACGCCGCTATATTGACCGAGGCTGGACTCGGTGATGACGAAATTTCCCAATTGATTGCGGCAGGCGCCGTGGTCGTAACGAAGGACTAAATATGACCGAAGCCTATATTTATGATGCGGTGCGCAGCCCGCGTGGCAAGGGGCGCCCTGACGGTGCGCTGCATGAAATTACGCCCATCGATTTGGCATCGCAGGTATTGGCGGCCATCCGCGACCGCAACGGCCTTTCGGGCGCCGAAATTGAAGATGTGGCCTTTGGCTGTGTCTCGCCGGTGGGCGAACAAGGCGCGGTCATTACGCGCACGGCAATACTCGCTGCAGGCTATCCGCACACCACATCGGGCATTCAGGTAAACCGTTTCTGCGGTTCGGGCCTAGAGGCGTCCAACATCGCGGCTGCCAAGGTGAAGTCTGGCGAATGTGACTTGGCTGTAGGCGGCGGTATTGAATCGATGAGCCGCGTGCCCATGGGCTCTGACGGTGGTGCATGGCCAATTGACCCACGCTCGGCAATTGCCAATTACTTCATCCCGCAAGGTATCTCAGCGGACCTTATCGCCACAAAATATGGTCATAGCCGCGATGATGTTGATGCTTATGCCGTCGAAAGCCAAAAACGCGCTGGCCGCGCATGGGCCGAAAAGCGTTTTGCGCGCTCGATCCTGCCAATTAGGGACGTCATTGGCGAAGTCGTGCTTGACCATGACGAATTGATGCGCCCGCAAACCGACATGCAGTCTTTGGGCGCATTGGCCCCGGCGTTCCAGATGATGGGCACGATGATGCCCGGTTTTGACGATATCGCTATCATGCGCTATCCAGAGGTCGAGAAAATCAACCACGTGCATCACGCTGGCAACAGCTCGGGCATTGTTGATGGATCAGCGGCCGTGCTTATTGGTACTAAGGAAGCAGGCGAGAAATACGGGCTAAAGGCGCGCGCGCGTATCGTATCAATGGCCTCTATCGGGTCTGAACCATCAATCATGCTCACGGGCCCGGAATTTGCCGCGCAAAAGGCGTTGGCGCGTGCTGGAATGGACAAAAGCGACATTGACGTTTGGGAACTGAACGAAGCCTTTGCTTCGGTTGTCCTGCGCTTCATGGAAGCGATGCACATCGATCATTCGGACATCAATGTGAACGGCGGTGCTATCGCCATGGGCCACCCGCTGGGTGCAACTGGCGCGATGATCCTTGGCACTGTGCTTGATGAGTTGGAACGGTCAGGCAAGTCGACCGCGCTGACCACATTGTGCATTGGCGCCGGCATGGGCACCGCAACTATCATCGAACGTGTGAATTGATTGGGACGGAAAATATGACTTATAAAACTTTCTCAGTCGATATCGATGCCGATGGTATTGCGCTTTTGACGATTGATTTACCCGATGCCTCGATGAATGTGTGGAATGGTGCATTGATTGAAGAATTCGGCAAATGGGTTGACGATTTCACTACTAATGAAGCCGTCAAAGGCGCGGTCATCACCTCGGGCAAGAAGTCTGGTTTCTTGGCGGGCGCAGACCTCACCATGCTGGGCGGCGCTAAAGCCGGCATTACGAAAGAAGCCTTTGATCAGGCTTTTGCCTTGAACGCATTATTGCGCAAAATGGAAACGGGCGGTCAGTCTGCCAAGGACCTTAGTGCGGGCAAGGTTTCTGCAAAACCGGTTGCTTGCGCGCTCAACGGCCTTGCGCTGGGCGGTGGTCTTGAGCTTGCCTTGGCATGCCATTATCGCGTTGTCGCAGATCATCCTAAGATCCAGCTTGGCATGCCTGAAGTCATGATCGGATTGCTGCCCGGTGGCGGCGGAACGCAGCGGACGCCCCGCCTCATCGGCCTACAAAACGCGGCGATGATGATCATTCAGGGTAAGGCGCTGGATCCCGCAACGGCGAAGGCGCAGGGGTTGGTGCACGAAGTTGCACCTGCGGCTGACCTGATTGCCAATGCCAAGGCATGGGTGAAGGCTAATCCAAAGGTCACAGCGCCTTGGGACAAGAAGGATTTCAAATTCCCCGGCGGTGCTGGCGCAATGGACCCTCGTGCGGTACAATTGTTCGTTGGCCTGAACGCGATGGCGCACAAGGAAAGCAAAGGCAATTTTGACGCGATTAAAGCCATTTTGTCCTGTTTATATGAAGGTTCCATTCTGCCGTTCGACACCGCGCTTCGTGTGGAATCCAAATATTTCACAAAGCTGCTTTCGGGTAGCCAAGCGAAGAACATGATCCGCACCTTGTTCATCAACAAACAGGCTGCTGAAAAGGGCGCTGGCCGCCCTGCAGGCGTGCCACCGGTTGAGATCAAAAAGGTTGGCGTGTTGGGCGGCGGGCTCATGGGGTCGGGCATTACGCATGTCACTGTTAAGGGCGGCATGGACGTTGTTGTTCTCGACCGCAGCTTGGAAGACGCCAACAAGGCGGTCGATTACAGCCGCAAGATTATCGACAAGGCCGTCAGCCGTGGCAAGATGACCAAGGAAGCTGGCGATGCTTTCATGGCGCGCATTACGCCGACCGACAATTATGACGACCTAAAGGATGTCGACCTTATCATTGAGGCTGTTTTTGAGCGCCCCGATGTAAAGGCGGATGTCATCAAGAAGGCCGAAGCCGTAATTGGCCCTGATGTCGTGTTCGCATCTAACACGTCGACATTGCCGATCACTGGCCTTGCCAAAAATTCGTTACGGCCGGAGTTGTTCGTTGGATTGCATTTCTTCTCACCCGTTGAAAAAATGCCTTTGCTCGAAATCATTCCAGGCGAATTGACAGGCCCACGTGCCTTGGCGGCAGCGTTCGATTATAATGCCAAGATCAAGAAAACACCTATTGTCGTGAAGGATGTCCGAGGCTTCTTCACCAATCGCGTGTTCCCGCCCTATATGGGTGAGGCGATGAAGCTGGTCACTGAGGGCGTTAAACCAGCTTTGATTGAAAACGCGGCCAAGTCGCTTGGTATGCCCATCGGCCCGCTGGCGTTGCTTGATGAAACGACGTTGCAACTGGGCTATGACGTGATGCAGTCGACCAAGAAGGAATTGGGCGACGCGTATCAGCCAAGCGGCACCGAAGACTTTATGGAGTTGATGGTGGTCAAGCTTGGCCGCAAGGGACGTCGTTTTGGCTCTGGCTTTTACGATTATGATGCCAAAGGCGAACGCCTTGGTCTGTGGCACGGCATGGCGGAGCATTATCCGCTCGCCGCTGAACAGCCTTCGGTTGAAGAGGTGAAGCAACGTTTGTTGTACATCCAGTTGATTGCAACGGCGCAATGCTTTGAGGAAGATGTTGTCAAGGACCCGCAAAGCGCGGATTTAGGCGCCATTTTTGGTTGGGGCTTCGCGCCTTACACCGGCGGTCCAATGAGCTATATCGACACGGTCGGGCTGGAGAATTTCGTCCGCACCGCTGACAATCTGGCGCAGCGTTTTGGCAACCGGTTCGCGCCACCCAAAAGCTTCCGCGAGATGGCTGATAAGGGTGAGACGTTGTACAAGGCAGCCGCTTAAACTTAGAGCAATAGGCACAAAAAAAGGGCGGCCTCCGGTTTGGAGGTCGCCCTTTTTATTTGTAATGTTGGCTTAGAACTTGGCGCGGACGGTCATACCGTACATGCGCGGTTCTTCCACGAAACCGATCAACGAGCGCGTACCAGCACCACCGCGAAGTGGCGTGTTAGCGGTGATGCCGCGTGTGATTTCATTCGTCAGGTTCGTACCCCAAAGCTCAAATGTGTAACGCTGATCTGGCGTTGTAAGCCCGATGCGTGCGTTCATCTTGAAGTAGTTTTCCTGGCGTGCCAGCGGAATTGGAAGATTGTTGGTATCAAGGTCAATCGTCCGGGTGGTCCGGCTGTCCGAGTAATTCATGTTGCCGTTAACCAACAAACCCCAACCTGAGCTATTCAGCGGACCATCATATGTCAGACCTACGACACCAGTGAACTTCGGTGCGTTGGTAAGGTCTTGTCCGCAGAGACGCACTACTGAGCCAAGAGCGCTTGCGGCAACGCCGTCTGCGCAATTGCTTGGGTAACGTGCATTGGCGTACGTCATGGCTAGATTGCCCTTCATGTAGTTACCAAAGTCACCGAACAATTCCAGTTCTGCGCCTGTTGAACGCGCCGAATTGACGTTAAAGGTCAAGAATTGGATACCAGTGAATTCGAGAACCTGGAAGTCGCTCATCTTCATGTCAAACAATGCAAGGTTTGCCTTGATTGGGCCAAAGGTTGCTTTCACGCCAACTTCGATCTGGTTCACCTTTTCTGATTTGAACCGTGGGTCGGCGTAGACGGGGGCCGCACCAGTGGTCAGAACAGCGGTGGAGTTCATCAAGTTTGCTGCAGTCGGATCAAGGTTGAAACCGCCTGACTTAAATCCATGGCTGTATCCAGCATAGATCAGCAAATCTTCGTTCGCTTTGTAGCCAATCTGACCGGTGTAGGTGATCTCATCATCCTTGAACTGGTTCGACCAAAGCCGTGGCATAGGCAGTTTCGAGCTCGCCAAACCGCCACCAGCTGCTGCTGGTGCAGTCAGATTAACTGGAACGGCAAATGGAAAGCAGTTCAATCCCACAAGTCCTGACGCAAGTGCGCCAGGAACGCGACCGGTCAGTACGCCGTTGACGCTGGCTTGGCATGCCGCGTTGCTTGCGCTGATTTGGTTGAATGCCGCATCCTTCGTTTCGGATACATAGCGTGCACCAAGTGTCAGGCTTAGCTTATCCGTCACGTTGAACACATTGTGGGTGAAGATTGAATAGCTTTCGGCATCTTGGGAAAACAGGTTGTTGCCAAAAGAATTGTTCGAATTGACCGGCGCACCAATTGTCGGAGCAGCTGCTGTTCCCCCAGATCCCAGAGCAGTCAGAGCAAATAGCGGGTTAACACCTGCGGCGTTGGCAAAGTTAAATGCGCTATTTGCTGCTTGATAGTCGGCACCGAAGGACATGGTTTGCTGAGCTGCAATCTTTTCCTTCGAATAGAAACCACCGATCAACCAATCCAGAGTGTCGTTAAGAGCCGTGCCTTGCAACCGCAGTTCTTGAGTGAAGGTTTTAATCCGGTCACCGTTTGGCAAGACGCCCGGTGCTTGGATTGAGCCACCGACCCCTGTTGTGAAAATGTTCAGGCTCGTGAAATCGGACTCAGCCGTCGAACTGGATTTAAAGTCACGATAGGAACCGATGTACGTCAGCTTTGCGCCACCCAAATCCCACTTTACTTCACCAGAAACGCCCCATTGTTTGGCACCATTGAAAAACGTCTGGCTGTTCGTTGCCAGATTTTTAAGCGCCGACTGGCCGGATTCGACAACGCCATCATTCGCCAAGCCATGGAATGCGGAGAACGGAGCGAGTTCTGTTTCGCGAACGATGACTGCATCACAGCAATTTTCGTCAACCTTAGAATAATCGCCGACAATGCGGATGCTGACATCGGCGTTTGGCTCAACATATAGCTGCCCACGAAGCATGTAGCGGTCGCGGTTATTGCTTTCGGCGCCAGTTGAGCTTTTTAGGTATCCGTCGCGCTTGCGCCATGTGCCTGAAAGGCGAATGGCTGCAACATCTTGTGCAACCGGAACGCTAACGCCACCTTGAACGTTCATGAAGTTGTAATTGCCGTAGCTTGCATTTGCAAAGCCTTCGACTTGAGACAGGTTAGGACGTTTTGTCGTGATGTTCAGCGCGCCAGCCGAAGTGTTGCGGCCAAACAATGTACCTTGCGGACCACGCAGAATTTCGAGTCGCTCCAGGTCGACAAGATCACCCAATGCTACACCGGGACGTGACTGATAAACACCGTCGATGAATACGCCAACCGAGCTTTCAAGTCCGGTATTGTTACCGGTGGTGCCGACGCCGCGGATTTTAATCGATGTGCCCTGCGTTTCGGTCTGCGATGACTGAATGTTAAAGCTTGGCGAAATGGATGCCAGGTTCTTGATGTCGTTGACACCCTGACGCTCCAAAGCTTCAGGCGCGACTGCTGTCACGGCAAGCGGAATGTCTTGCACGTCCATTGCGCGCAACGTTGCCGTCACGATGATGGGTTCATCACCGCTGTCGTCGCTAGATTGGGCTGTCTGGGCGTAAGCTGCGGGCACCAGCATGGCGCTGCATATAGTGCTGCACAAAGCAGCGGTAATTATACGATTAAACCGACGCATTTCTCTCTCCTCCTTGTGGTTGTGGCCGACACCCCCGCTGCATTTGCTGCTATTCATGGGATGGCGGAGCTTTCATACTCCTCGGCTAGGTAAATCTGAGAAGAATTAAAGTAACAATATCCCTCCTATCGCTGAAATTTGACAAATCCAGCAATTTAATCGCGTGATTGAAAATATAACTTTGCTGTGGCTTTTATGCACTTAGGCGTTCATCAACTGACGCTATGTTTGATCGCCCCACGATACTGGACGAGGCATTCTCCCGCCGCGTCGCTGCGCATGATTTTCCAGCTTCGCGTAACAACGCGGCATCCCAATCATTTGCCCCGCATGTGCTGGTCGATTTGTTTGATAGCCAGATTATGAGCCGCCATCTCGATCTTTGGGCGCGGCGGTCAAAGGGCAAGACATTTTATTCTATTGGTAGTTCGGGCCATGAGGGGACGGCTGCCATGGCGGCAGCAACACGTGCCAAAGATATGGCGTTTCTGCATTATCGCGATGCCGCATTCCTGATTCAACGCAAAAAGCAGGCAGGTGGCCTGACGCCATTGCATGACATGGCTTTGTCCTTTGCCGCGTCGGCAGATGACCCAATATCGGGCGGGCGGCATAAGGTATTGGGATGCGCGCACACGTTCGTGCCGCCTCAGACTAGCACAATTGCCTCGCATCTGCCCAAGGCCGTCGGCGCGGCACATTCGCTTGGTATGGCACAGCGGTTGCGGCTCGCCGATGCAGTGCTGCCGCATGACGCCATCATCCTGTGCTCATTTGGGGATGCGTCCGCCAATCATTCTACATCGCAGGGTGCATTTAACGCGGCATGCTGGGCAGCGTATCAGCATTTGCCCATGCCGATCGTCTTTCTGTGCGAAGATAATGGCATCGGCATATCAGTGAGCACTCCAGACGGCTGGATTGCGGCCAATTTCGCTAATCGTCCTGCCCTGCATTATGTTACTTGCGACGGCGCTGATTTGAATGATGCGCTGCGGGGATGTGAAGAGGCGGTGACTTATGCCCGCACACGGCGCAAGCCAGTATTCTTGCATATGCAAACCATCCGGCTGATGGGCCATGCTGGGGCAGATGTTGAACTAAGCTACGCCTCTATTGCAAAGATTGAAGCCGCCGAGGCGCAAGACCCGTTGCTGCACAGCGCGCGCATTTTGCATGAAGAGGCTGGTATGTCGGGTTTGGAGATAGTAGCCCGCTATGAAGATATGCGCGCACAGGTGGAGCGGGTAGCGCTTGATGCATTGGCCAAGCCGCGTTTGGCGACTGTTGCTGAGGTAATGGCCTCGATTGAACCAGAGAAGGGCACGAAGCCGTCGCCGCCCTTGCCAGATGCCGCTAGGCGCGATGTTATGTTCGCCAAGGACGCGCGTAACTTGGCCAAGCCTGTTACATTGGCAAAAAGCATTAATTTTGCGCTCGCCGACATCATGCTGCAATATCCCAATGTCGCCGTTTTTGGCGAGGATGTCGCGTGCAAGGGCGGCGTTTATGGCGTGACGCAAGGGTTGCAGGAGAAGTTCGGCGCGGCCCGCGTTTTCGACACATTGTTGGATGAACAAACGATTTTGGGGCTTGCCATTGGCATAGCGCATAATGCTTTTGT
>CALGEE010000454.1 GCA_937881525.1 uncultured Sphingomonadales bacterium
TTCCAGATGGCGATCATCCTGCTGGTCCAAGCGCACACGTACAAATGCCGTGACCGATATGCCCATTTTATCTGGATCAACCAAGGCCACATAGCACGATATTGTGCCGTCGGCCTCTAGCTGACGAACCCGCCGCAGGCACGGACTGGGCGACAGGCCGACCCGTTCGGACAGCTCCTGATTGGACATGCGCCCATCCGATTGAAGACAATCGATGATTTTGCGGTCAATCGCATCAATGGCATTTTTTGGAATGATATTTTTGTATATCTACAAAATTAGGCATAATCTATCAAAATAATGACATTAGTCCCTATAATACGCAAGGACATGCTCAAGTGCGTTGGCTAGACTGCAGACTTCACTAAAGCGAAAAAACAATGACCAATATTGCCGCAGACACGCGCAAAGAAAAAATAGCTGCAATCGAAACGCTTGACGCGAGGCTACGTTGGTTGTCGTCGTGGATTGTGCACAACGCCAACCATATCCGACCCAAGCGTGATGGGTTGAAGGTCGGCGGGCATCAAGCCAGCTGCGCTTCGATGACGGCGATTATGGCCGCATTGTATTTTCACGCACTTCGCCCGCAGGACAAGGTTTCAGCCAAACCGCATGCTGGGCCCGTGCTTCAGGCCATCCATTATGTACTTGGCAACCAGTCGCTTGCGCAATTGCAGCAGTTTCGTGCGCTCGGCGGCTCGCAAAGCTATCCTTCACGCACCAAGGATAAAATTCCAGTCGATTTTTCGACAGGCTCGGTTGGGTTGGGCGTCGCAATCACTGCCTTTTCCAGCTTAATTCAGGACTATTTGATTGCCCACGGTTCGATAGACGAAACCAATGCAGGCCGCATGATATCGTTGATGGGCGATGCCGAACTTGACGAAGGCAATATCTACGAATGTCTGATCGAAGGGTATAAGCATGACATTCGGAACTGCTGGTGGGTGGTCGATTACAACCGCCAATCGCTTGATAGTACGACTGCTGACCGCATGTTTCGCCGCTTTGACGATATATTTGAAACCACGGGATGGCGGGTAATAACGTTAAAGCACGGCAAGCTGCAACGCGCCGCTTTCGCCCGGCCTGGCGGAAAATCGCTTGAAGACTGGATTGAAAATTGTCCCAATGCCGAGTTCGCGGTGCTCACTTATCAAGGCGGTGCGGCGTGGCGCGCGCGATTGCATGCAGACATTGGCGGGAAACCGCATATAAAAAAACTGCTCGATAGTTTTGATGACGGCGGTCTGGCCGCGTTGATGACCAACCTAGGTGGCCATTGCATCGAGTCATTGATGGATGCCTTTGACAGCGCTGACGATGAACGACCGACCTTATTTATTGTATATACGGTCAAAGGCTATGGATTGCCGCTCGCCGGACATAAGGACAATCACTCGGGGATGATGAATCCTGCCCAGATTGGTCAGCTTCGCACCACGATGGGTATCGAAATAGGGGAAGAATGGGAACCATTTGCTGGCCTCGGCGGTAATATGGCGGCGAAGCTCAAAAATTTCATTGGGGGCGGCGTGCTTGCCGCCAAACCGGCTGAACCGGTCGCGGAATATATACCGGTGCCTGCCCGTTTGGCAGTACCGTCGGGTGGCGTGCAATCTACGCAGGCAGCATTCGGTCACGTACTTCTTGATCTTGCCAAATCTTCCGAAGCACTGGCCGACCGGATTGTAACCACTGCACCCGACGTGACGCAAACAACTAATCTGGGTGGTTTCGTGAACCAACGCGGCCTATTTCGAAGGTCCGACGTTGCCGATTTATTTCGCGAGGCAAAGATTCCGTCGGCGCAAAGATGGGCCGCACATGCCGCGGGCCAACATATTGAACTTGGCATCGCAGAAAATAACTTCTTCCTTTTGCTGACATCGCTTGGCCTTGCCGCACCGCATTTTGGTACGCGCCTTATTCCGGTGGGTACGGTTTATGATCCGTTCATCGCGCGCGGACTGGATGCGCTGAATTACGGTTGCTATTCGGATGCGCGTTTTCTGCTGGTCGGAACGCCGTCGGGTTTGACTTTGGGCCCAGAGGGGGGCGCCCACCAGTCGATTAACACACCACTCATCGGTATGGGGCAGCCGGGCCTGGCCTATTTCGAACCCGCTTATGCCGATGAAGTTGCCCTGTTTATGCGTTAGGCGTTTGAACATCTGCAAATGCCCGACGGGAGCTCTGTGTATCTGCGATTGAGCACACGCCAGGTGCTGCAAGTGGAGCGGGCCAACACCGATTGGGAGGCGGGTGCCCTCAAAGGTGGATATTGGTTGCGTAGACCGGCAGCAGGCGCTGAGGCGGCTATTGCATTTACCGGTGCCATCGCACCTGAGGTGCTGGCGGCGTACGATCAATTGCTGGATGATATTCCGGGTTTAGGCATCCTGAACGTTACATCACCAGATGTGCTGCATCGTGAATGGTCCGCAAGCAAAGCCGCGCGCTGGACCGACAAAAACGCGCAACCCTGTTATGCGGAGGATCTCCTGTCCGTGCTGGCGCCTGACGCGGGCATTGTGACGGTAATTGATGGTTCGCCCGGCGCACTGTCTTGGCTCGGCGGCGTTCAAGGCATGCGGGTAAGTCCGCTTGGCACCGACCGTTTCGGCCAGACCGGTGATTTACCCGATCTTTACGCTGAGTATAGGCTCGATTCCGTCGCGATTATTGATGCCATGGCCGAGTTGTTTCTGAAAAGATAAGCAGGGCTGCGAAAAATATCGTAGCTATGCCGCCAATTCTGCATAACCTCGCGCCGCCCCGCATGTTCCCCGTCAGCATTCAATAGACGATTGTCTGCACAAAACACTCAAAGCCGTCCGCGCAAGCGGTTGTAAAAGATATTCGCCGTGCCACGCGCAAGCAATATGGCGCGGAGGAGAAGATCAGGATCGTGC
>CALGEE010000455.1 GCA_937881525.1 uncultured Sphingomonadales bacterium
AGCCGGGTTGGTGACTGGGTCATAGCCATAGGCAACCCCCTTGGTTTGGGCAATACGGTAACTGCGGGGATTATTTCTGCGCTTCAGCGCAACATCGGCGCCGGCGGCGCGTATGATCGCTTCATTCAGACGGACACCGCGATTAACCCGGGTAACTCCGGCGGACCTTTGTTTAACCTGAAGGGTGAAGTTGTCGGCATCAACAACCGCCTGATTTCGCCAGTAGGTGCCAATATCGGCGTTGGCTTTGCTATTCCTGCTGATGAAGCCATTCCGGTGATTGAATCTTTGAAAAAGGGCGTTCGTCCGGAACGCGGCTATCTCGGTATCAGCATCACCCCTGTGAGCGAAGACCTTGCCGATGCGCTTGGCCTTGAAAAAAATCGCGGTGAATTCGTCGCGCGCGTCGTCGCTGGCGAGGGCGCTGATAAGGCTGGTCTTAAGGAAGGCGACATCGTCTTGCGCGTCGACAGCCGCGAAGTGACCCCCGAAGCCACCCTATCTTACATCGTAGCCAACATTAAACCTGGTACACGAATTCCGCTCGACATCTTGCGCGAAGGCAAGCCGTTGAAGCTGACTGCAACTATCGGCGCACGTCCTCCGGAAGAAAAGCTCGCCCAACGCAACTTCAATCCAGAAGAAAAAAAGGACTTCGACAAACAAACCGATACGCCCGATTCCAAGGTCATCCGTGACAAGCTTGGCCTTAGCGTCATTCCGCTCGACGCGGAAATCGCACGGGCCTTGGGTATGACGGCCGATGTAAAGGGCGTGGTCATTGACGTTCCCGGCGCTGGCACAGGTGCGCAGGTCGGTTTGCGACGCGGCGATGTAATCGTCTCGGCTAATTACAAACCTGTCACCACAGCCGCTGGTCTCGCAACTGCGGTCAAGGATGCGCAGGCCGCAGGTCGCGGGGCGATCTTGCTTGGCGTAAAACGGCGCGGCGCGGCCACGCAATATGTGACGGTACGTCTCGAAGATTAAGAAGGTTGTCCGTCGCGTCAGGCTGGTGCTAGATAGGTCATGGACTTAATCAGCACTGACTGGCGCGATGACGCCGAACACATTCTTCCCGACCTTGTCGACCTGCGGCGGGCCATTCATGCAGAACCCGAATTGGGTCTGCAGAACCCCAAGACGCTCGCAAAGATTAAGGCTGCACTTGCCGGCCTTCCGCTTGAATTTCGAGAGGGGCCATCGACATCGGGTTTGATTGCGACCCTTAAAGGCCCTGCCAACGGCCGCACGGTGTTGCTGCGCGGCGATATGGATGCATTGCCACTGCATGAAGATACGGGGCTTGAGTATAGCTCGCAAACCGACGGCGCGATGCATGCCTGCGGGCATGACACCCATGTCGCAATGCTGGTGGGTGCAGCCAAGATGCTATGTGCCAAGCGCGAGCAACTTGCAGGCACCGTCCAGTTCATGTTTCAGCCGGGTGAAGAAGGCCATCATGGCGCGCGCTTCATGCTTGACGACGGCTTGATTGATCCGCTGCCCGACGCGGCATTTGCCTTGCACATCATGCCCAACGCGCCGCGTGGTGTGTTCAGTGGCCGAAGTGGGCCGTTACTGGCATCATCGGACGTGCTTACCATCACGGTCAAGGGCGCGGGCGGCCACGCTTCGATGCCGCATGATGCCATCGACCCTATCCCCGTTGCCTGCGAAATCGTTTCGGCAATCCAGACCATGGTGACGCGCAAGATTTCAGTGTTCAATCCCGCCGTCATCACCATCGCCAAAATCTCGGCGGGTACGACGAACAATATCATTCCCGAAACAGCGCATTTGCTTGGCACGATCCGTACATTGTCGCAGCAGTCGCGCGCGCGGGTGGCCGAAGAACTGCACCGCCTTGCTCCAGGCATCGCTGCCGCGCATGGGTGCAGCGCGGAAGTACATATTGAACAGGGCTTCCCCGTCACCGTCTGCGACGACCGCGCCGTCCAATTCGGCAAAACTGTGGTTGAAAGTATGTTCGGGGCGGAAAGCTGGATCACGCTTGATACACCCATCATGGGTGCCGAGGACTTCGCCTATGTCCTCGAAAAAGTCCCCGGCGCTATGTTCTTCTTGGGCGCGTCCCACGAAGGCGACGACTGGCGGTCCTGTTGCGGGCTACACTCCAACCGAATGGTGTTGGACGACAGCGTCATGGCCAAAGGAGCGGCGCTGCATGCCGCCATCGCAGAACGTTATTTGGCCGAAGGCTTTGCCGGATAAAATTATTTTACCGCTGCCTTTTCGACACCACGCATGACGCGAAGTACATTGCCTTGCGCGATTTTGGCTAGATCGGCCCTTGAATAGCCACGGCGAACCATTTCGGCGAACAATGCTGGATAGGTGGACACATTCTCTAGGCCAACCGGCAATTCATCTACGCCGCCAAAATCACCGCCAATGCCGATATGGTCGATGCCAGCGACTTTGCGGATATGGTCAATATGGTCGGCAACTTGCGCAAGGGTTGCCTTGGGCTGCGGGTGTGCAGCAATCCATGCATCAACAGAGGCTTTTTCGCCGGTAGGATTGCCTGAGAACTCGGTCTTGGCGCGACCAGCGACAGCCGAGCGTTGATATTCCCACTCCCGCCGTTCGGCCGATGTAAATCCGGGCACGAAGGTTACCATCACCACACCGCCATTTTGCGGAAGGCGGCTAAGTACCGGATCAGGCACGTTGCGCGGGTGCGGCGTGATGGCGCGCACGTTGCTGTGCGTGAAGAGCACCGGCGCTTTGGTCTTGTCCAAAACGTCGTGCATCGTAGACTCGGACACATGGCTGATGTCGACAATCATCCCCAGCCGGTTCATTTCGGCGAGCACTTCAAACCCAAAGGGCGCCAATCCGTCATGCTTGGGCGCATCGGTGGCGCTGTCCGCCCAATCGGTGGTCAGGCTATGCGTGATGGTCATATACCGCGCGCC
>CALGEE010000456.1 GCA_937881525.1 uncultured Sphingomonadales bacterium
GGTGTGGAAGGAGAAGAGGGAAAAGGCGGATCGTCGTTTCCGTTGCGCGCAGCGATTTGTCACGGACCGACGATAGGAATTTTTTGGCCGGTAAAACCTTGCCCCGCTGCACCCCGTTTATGTCAGGTACAATGCACTCAACCTCATCGACTTTGTGCTCAGCGATCCAGTTCGCAAGACTGACGGGCATTGTTTTTCACCAGTTTTTTGTAGGCATGATAAGCGCATGCCGGACTTGAAAGGTCAAGCCCGGCATGTGTCTTTACCAAATAGGGCCACGTTTTTGTAGGCCCAAGACGCCTAATTTAGGTTCAGAAGCCGTAGCTTAGTGAAAACACTACGCCGGCTGCGCTGTCCTTAAAGGCAAAGCTCGTCTTACGGTTCGTGTCCACATAAGATGCACCAACGGTGAAGCCGGCGACAGCAGCGGTCAACCCAAGCGACCAATCCAACTTCTCGCCTTCACCGCTGAACGCGCCGTCTTCAAGACCAACAGATCCCACGATCGAAATCGGTGAATTTGGAATAGCAACGGCTGCGTTGGTGGCGACATAGATATTGTCGTTATTGCCCGTGTTATCTTGGCTTGGAACATAGCTTAGCTGAGCACCGACAGATGCGAGACCGACGGATGTACCGAGCTTTCCAGTGAACTCTACGTAGTTGAAGCTTGATACGCCAGGATAGACATAATAGGTCGCACCGATATCATAGGTCACAGCATCCCCGCCGGCAAAGCCAACATACAGATCAACTTCGACATCATCGCCCGCGTTTTCGGCCAGGTTGGAACCCCAAACGCCCGCATAGAGACCAGACTCATGATTGATGGTTAGGTAAGGCTGGAACGCGAAATCCTTATCTGAGAGCGAAACGCCACGGAAACGATAGTCGGAAACGACAGCGGCGCCGCCGGTTATAGTGATTGGGCCCGCCGCCTCTTCTTGCGCGAATGCAGGCACTGACATGGTCAGAGCGCTCATGGCGACGCTGATGCTTGCCATTTTCAAAATGGAATTACGCATAATATTACCCCTTCTTAGGTACATTTGAACCGAAGCCGAAAGCCTGCGCATTGCGCTGCCTCCGGCAGTTACCGTTCTCATCCCGCTTAATCTGGTTGCCCGCACAAATTTTATGTATTTTTAATCGCGTTTTATTGTGCAGGTGCACACAAACATCAAAGCGCGATCCGAGCAAGCATTTTTGTGTCAATGTCATTCTGCTTTTTAAGCAGTGTGACAAAACCGCCACAGTCCTACCCAAGGCACGGGCCAGCTTCGCACATTTATGGATGAAACAAGCGCGGTGGAACGGTGCGGTTCACGACCTCTCGCAACGCAAAGGCAGTTTCAATGCGTGCGACCCGGGGCAAACGGGCAATTTCCTGCCGATGAATTATTTCATAATCTTCAATGGAAGCTGCGCGTACCACCAACAAATAGTCATTTCGTCCGCTCATCAGGTGGCACCGAATGGTAGATGGGCTGTTCGCAACAGAGGCTTCAAATGCTGCCATTGCCTCTTCGCTTTGGCTATCGAGTGTGATCGTGACCATGACTGTCGCAGAAAGCCCTAGCTTGCGCAAATTCACGTCGGCGCGATAGCCACGCAATATGCCTTCGTCCTCCAAGGCTTTTTGCCGACGCGCCGCGGCACTCGGTGATAGGCCTGCCGCTTCACCCAACTCCATCTGAGTCGCGCGGCCATTTGCCACTAAAGCGCCAATTAATTTACGGTCAGCTCGATCAAATTGCATATTATCTCTATTCTCCTTTAAAAATACGACGAATATATGCACTAATCTGACGAATAAGTCGAATCTTTGCGGAGTATCGACGGGCCGACAATGCTATTTTTGCGTTAGACATCTTTTCAGGAGCAAAAATCATGCGTGTTGGCGTCCCTAGCGAAATCAAAGTTCATGAATATCGTGTTGGTCTTACCCCGGGGGCGGTCCGCGAATATGTCGCTCACGGTCATCAGGTCGTCGTGCAATCCGGCGCTGGCGCTGGCATTATGGCGAGCGATGGTGCCTATCGGGTTGCCGGTGCCGAAATCGCCGCAACGGCGTCTGAAATTTTTGCTGGCTGTGACATGATCGTCAAGGTCAAGGAGCCCCAGCCCAACGAATGGGTTCAGCTTCGCCGCGGGCAATTGCTCTTCACCTATTTACATCTTGCGCCCGACCCCGAACAGGCAAAGGGACTGATCGCCAGTGGATGCACCGCCATTGCTTATGAAACCGTCACCGATGACCGTGGCACCCTGCCCCTGCTTGCCCCTATGAGCGAAGTTGCTGGCCGGCTCGCCATTGAAGCCGCTGGCCAAGCGATGCGCCGCAGCGAAGGGGGTGCAGGCATTCTGCTTGGCGGCGTCCCTGGTGTTCCGGCTGGGCGTGTAACCGTTCTTGGCGGGGGCGTGGTTGGTACACATGCGGCGCGTATGGCTGTTGGCTTAGGCGCAGAGGTTACCATCGTTGACCGCTCGATCCTGCGCCTGCGTCAACTTGACGAGATGTTCAACGGGCGGGTCCGCACTCGCTATTCCACGCTTGAAACGATTGACCATGAAGTGAGCATTGCTGACGCTGTCATCGGCGCCGTGCTTATTCCGGGCGCAAGCGCACCGCGCCTCGTGCCCCGCGAAATGCTCAAGCATATGAAGCCGGGATCAGTGCTCGTTGATGTCGCCATTGACCAAGGTGGCTGTTTCGAGACATCGCGGCCCACTACCCATGCCGATCCTACTTATGTCGTCGACGGCATCATCCATTATTGCGTCGCAAACATGCCCGGCGCAGTGCCACAGACCAGCGCGGCCGCGCTCAACAACGCGACCTTGGCTTATGGCCTTGCGTTGGCAAACCAGGGCGTCGCAGCACTTGAAAGCAGCACGGAAACCGGACGCGGGTTGCTTGCCGGATTGAACGTACATGAAGGAAAAGTGACCAGCCAAGCCGTTGCAGAAAGTCTCAATCTGGAATTTGTCGCACCCGCAACCGCGATCGCTGCGTGACTTGACCGCATGCCAGTGCTAACGGCACCGCATGGGTAAAGAGGGTCGCATTACTGCGCATCAGATTGCGGCGATGCTTGGGGTGTCACAACCGACCGTATCGCGCGCCTTGCGTGGTGATAAGAATGTCAGCGAAACCACGCGCTCGCGGATTGTCGCACTGGCCAATGAGCTCAATTATTCCGTTGACCATAATGCCCTTCGCTTGCGCACACAGCAAACCAATTCCATCGCGCTCGTCATTTTGTGTCGGCGCGGCGAGAACAAAGCGAATATCAACCCGTTTTATCTGTCGCTGCTTGGTTGCATCGCGGCATCGGCGTCTGAACGCGGTTATAATCTGATTATCTCTTTTCAGGACTCCCCCGACAACTTCTTTGCCAACTATACGGGCAGCCGGCAGGCCGATGGCCTCATCGTCATCGGCAGCGGGCAGAATGTCGAAGGCTGGCAGTTTTTTGGCGAATATGCGCGGCGCGAGACCCCAATGATTTGCTGGGGCGCGAGCAAAGAAGACCTTATTTCTGTTAAAAGCGACAATGTCCAAGGTGCGCGGCTGGCGATTGACCATTTGCTGCAAAGCGGTTGTAAGCATATAGTATATATCGGTCCCACCAACAGCGAACAGCCGCAGTTTCAGGATCGGCTGACGACCTATATGGACGAAATGGCCAATAAGGCTATGCAGCCCATTTGCCCTCCCCTGCCCGAAAATGCCGTGCGGGAGGACCAAGGCTATGCCGCGGTCAAGGGCCTGATCCAGGACAAAATCGCGTTCGATAGTTTGTTTTGTGCAAACGACTTTATTGCGCTGGGCGCCATGCGGGCACTTGACGAGCACAGCATTGTCATTGGCAAAGATGTCCGCGTTATCGGCTTTGATGGCATCGCAACGGGCGCCTATGCGCAACCGCCGCTTACGACAATTGAGCAAGACTATGTCCAGGCCGGCGAAATGCTCGTGGAGGCGTTGATCGCGGTGTTGAACGGCGAAACGCCCAACACCACCCCTGTTCCGGTAAAGTTACTTAGGCGCGGAACAGCCTAGGGTCTGCCTTTTTCTTGCGTGCGCCTCATTTGAGTGCGAAACCGCGACACAAACCAAACCTCAAAACGAGATGCAACAGATAAGGCTGACGGGAACTTAGATGTCATGGCAGTGGAAAAATGGGATCATGGCGCACAATTATTCTAGCGGGATGTTAAAAGGGCTGCCCAGATGAGAACCCCAAATATTCTGCTGCCGGTATTTTTGTTGTGCGGGTGTGGTGGAGAGCAACCACAGTCTGCACCGCCGGTTGTGATATATCCAGCTCCTACTGCGGCCCCGACGCCAAGTCCTGCCCCTGCACCATTTGTTGCGCTCAAATTTGCGTATGAGGCACATCGCTTTTCAAACCGCGATGTGGTTCCAGAATACACATATACAGGCGTGGTTTATTCAGGCGGACTGGCTGGCGTATTCCCGCAAGGAAGTACCAGCGTAGATTTCCAGCGTGAAAATTATCCCGAGGTCGTCGTGCCGCTCAATAAGGCGTAAGGGACGCCTGCATATGCCGCCATGCCCTATCTACTTCTATCAAATGCAAACGGACGGTTAATGTATGACGCAGCTCATAATGCAGCCATGCCTTCTGTCTTCGGCGCGTCAAGCCTAACTTTTTGGCTTTGATACAAAAGATAGAAGTGGCCCACGATTGTCAGATGCCCCGAAGAAACCAAATCCTTACTTGTACAGCAGTATCTGCATCTCACTCGAATTGTGATGCCCCAACTTGCACAAACGTTTAAAATAAATGGCCGGTGCAACACGATCATTGCTTTCAGCGGATCGTTCTGGATGCCATTTGTGGCGGCATTTAGTATGATCACATTGCGCGTCCTGCATATAAGCATCTCAGCTTGCATCAGGCCAAGAGTGCGGCGTCAACTGTGTGACGACATCATCAGTGGCAAGGCAGATATCGTTGACCTGAACCGTCAATCGCTGTCATGGCGCGCCAAGCGTTAGGCACTCAGCACTTCGCAATATTTCACATTGGAACGGTATAATCATGACACGGACGGCCAGCATCGAACTACGTGACCTCCATATTCCGACGGTCATCGGGACTTATGGACCAAAGGATGTAGTACCTGACTCGCATATTCTCGATCTGACGCTGATAATTGCACCAGAGCTCGTGCATGTTTCAGCGGATGATATGGCGCTTATATTCGACTATGATCCGCTGGTCGCGGAAATAGAACAAATCGCGCGTAGCCAGAAATTCGAAACACAGGAATATCTTTTGACACTGATTTCACGTGCATGCGCCGGTTACAAACAGATTATAGCGATGGAAATGTACCTTCGAAAACGGCCGGTATTAAACGGTACAGGGTCACTTGGAGTGCGGCTTGTGTTTGACGCCGAAGGTATGGCGGCGTTACGCAATCACGACACCTGACCTTTGGGAGCCAAAATGATTTACATCCTAACTAACGCTTATCCGATACTCGCCGCCACACTGGCCGGGCTTGTATTCGGCGTTGGATATTATTTTCTGGTGGATCGTGCCGCCGTTAAGCCGTCCAGCGATGGCTTGGCCGATGGCTTGGCAAAGCTGACTGTTTCGGCGGCATCGGCGTTTATCGCGGAAGCTTGGTTCGCCTCGATCCTCGCAGGCGCGCTAATCCTTGCACCGCCCGAAGCTGGCCGTTGGACCATGGCGATTGGAAGCGCGTTGGTGATCTGGATTGGTTTTATTGTGCCGGTACTTCTCGTAACTCACCGCACCCGATCATTGTTGGCCCGCGCCGCGCTAATTGACTGCGGACATTGGTTAGGCGTAATCGTCATTCAGGCGCTAGTTTTACAAACAATCGGCCTGCAGCTGCCAACCGCATAAAGCCGTCGTAGGCAGCAAGAAAATATGCGTTGAACGAATGGCGGGTTTTGCGAAGCGTAAAACGCTTAACGGCCGTCTGAAAAGTCAGCGACAACTGCCAAGCGTTCTGAACGGCCTTAAACGGAAGCTATTCAGCGATCCACGCACACAAGCAGACAGTCTGCTCCCAGCCCAATTCTTGCCGTCGGCATTGCACCCTGATCTACTCGTGTTCCCCATCGGCCCTGCGTCCCGACCCTTTGCCAAAGACGCTTGGCTTGATAGTCGCCGTTGTATAGGTCGCAATCGTAATCGCTGCCGCGCCGATCAAAACGACGTGCCCGATCAGATTGAAAGCAAAGAATGTATAGCTTCCAATTGCAAGGCTAAATGCGAGAACCCACATGGCGCCTAACGCTTGCAGAACATAGTGCCGCGTTGAGATATCCGGAATATGCCTGAGCGGAC
>CALGEE010000457.1 GCA_937881525.1 uncultured Sphingomonadales bacterium
GCACGATCAGTGTCAGAATCGTCGAAGAGATAATCCCGCCAATCACGACGCTGGCTAGCGGTCGTTGCACTTCTGACCCTGCGCCTACATTGAGCGCCATCGGGACGAAGCCCAATGAAGCGACTAATGCTGTCATCAAAACCGGACGCAGCCGTGTCAGCGCGCCTTCACGGATTGCAGCATCAAGATCCATCCCGCGTTCCCGCAAATCCTTAATAAATGACAGCATGACAACGCCATTCAACACAGCAACGCCAGACAGTGCAATAAACCCGACGCCTGCGGAGATCGACATCGGAATGTCGCGTAGCGCCAAAGCTGCAACGCCGCCGGTGAGTGCGAGCGGTACGCCCGAGAATACGGTGGCAGCGTCTTTGGCTGAGCCGAACAGCGTGAACAGCAACCCGAAAATCAAAAGCAATGCGAGCGGCACGACAATCTGGAGCCGCGTAGCCGCCGACTGCAATTGTTCAAACGTCCCGCCATATTCGACATAATAGCCTTCAGGCAGTGTTACCTCGGCGTCAATCTTGGTCCGCAGCTCAGCGATGAACGATCCCAAATCGCGGCCTCTTACGTTTGCAGTGATAACTGCGCGGCGTTTGCCATTTTCGCGGCTGATCTGGTTAGGGCCGACCGAAAGCTCTATGTCGGCGACTTGCCCGAGCGGTACGAAACCCGCCGCGCCGTCGCCGCCAATGGGGATTGGCAGACTGCCAAGCGCATCGACATTGGTGCGTAGCTCTTCAGGGAGCCGGACGACGACATCAAAGCGTCGGTCGCCCTCGAACACTTGCCCCGCAGCACGCCCGCCGGTTGCCGTTGCGACTGCATCCTGCACATCGCTCATGTTGATGCTATAGCGTGCGAGCATGTCACGTTTGGAGGTCACGGCAAGTACGGGCAGGCCCGTCACTTGCTCGATCTTGACATCCTCGGCACCGGAAACCGAAGCGACGACTTCTTCCACCGCGCCGCCGCTTTCGAGCAACTGGTCCAGGTCGTCGCCGAACAGCTTGACCGCAACGTCCGAACGGACGCCTGCAATCAGCTCGTTCATCCGCATTTGCACCGGCTGGGTGAACTCATAATTGTTGCCGGGGATTTCCGAGACAGCTTTGTTCAGTTCAGCGACAAGCTGCTCACGCGGTTTGCGCGGATCAGGCCAGTCTTTGCGGTCTTTCAGCATGATAAAGTTATCCGCAACCGAAGGCGGCATCGGATCGGTTGCAACATCGGCTGTGCCGATCTTGGCAAACACCCGTTCAACCTCTGGAAATTTGCGGATGCGTTCTTCGAGCGCACGTTGCATGTCAATCGCTTGGCTAAGGCTCGTGCCGGGAATGCGTAGCGCGTGCATCGCAATATCGCCTTCGTCGAGATTGGGAATGAACTCCGAACCTAATCGGGCGGCGCCTACGCCCGCAAGCAAGACAAGCGCCACAGCGCCGCCGATAATCAGCTTGCCTCGCTTCATAGTCGCATCGAGCAACGGGGCATATTGGCGATTGAGCCAACTCATCACACGGTTTTCTTTTTCCTCAACGCGGCCCGTCACAAACTGCGCGATGGCGGCAGGAACGAGGGTCAGTGCGAGTAGCAACGCGGCGGAGAGCGCCATCACGACGGTGATCGCCATTGGATGGAAGGTTTTGCCTTCGATTCCCGTCAGCGCAAAGATCGGCAGATAGACGACAGTGATGATGATAACGCCGAAAATGCTTGGCTTCATCACCTCGGTACTAGCGCTTGCGACCAACCCAAAGCGTTCATCGCGGTCCAGCAAGCGGCCAAGCCGATGCTGCGCCTCGCCCAAGCGGCGTAAGCAATTCTCGACAATGATGACTGCGCCATCGACAATCAAACCGAAGTCCAGTGCTCCCAGACTCATCAAATTGGCCGAGGTCCGCGTCTGCACCATGCCGGTCAGCGTCATCAGCATAGCAACAGGGATAACCGCCGCCGTGATAAGGGCAGCGCGGATATTCCCTAAAAGAAGGAACAGCACGACAACAACGAGTAACGCACCTTCGGCGAGGTTTTTCTCAACTGTCGCAGTGGTACGGTCGACCAATTCGGTGCGGTCGTAGAGCGGGTGCGCGACTACGCCCGCTGGTAGCGATTTTGTCGCCTGTTTGAGTCGCTCGGCTGCGGCTTGCGCAACCACACGCGGATTTTCACCAGTGAGCATGAATATCGTGCCAAGCACGATCTCACGGCCATTTTCGGTCGCCGCTCCTGTGCGTAGCTCGGAGCCGATAACGACCTCGGCGACATCGCCGATGCGGATCGGGACACCGCCGCGCGTCGCAACTATGATCTGCGACAAATCAGCTTCGTCCTTTGCCTGACCCGGCACTCGGATCAGTATCTGTTCGCCTGCACGCTCGACGTAGCCTGCACCCTTGTTGGCGTTGTTGGCTTCCAGCGCCTCGACAATATCCGTCAGCGATAATTTGAGTGAAGCGAGCTGCTGCGGGTTGGGTGTCACATGATATTGGCGCGCATAGCCGCCGATGGTGTTGACCTCGGCAACCCCGGGGATTGTCCGCATCTGCGGCCGCACAACCCAATCGGAAAGCGTGCGTAAATCGCTTGGGGTATATTCTGAACCATCGGGTTTGCGCGCGCCGGGCTTCGGCTCGACGGCATACATGAAAATCTCACCAAGGCCTGTTGCAAGAGGACCAAGCTGCGGCTCAATCCCCGGCGGTAGTTGCGACTTCGCCGACTGGATCCGCTCATTGACGAGCTGGCGCGCGAAGTAGGTGTCGGTGCCGTCTTCGAATACGACAGTTACTTGACTCAATCCGTAGCGTGAGATTGATCGCGTATAGGCAAGTTTCGGGATACCAGAGATTGCGGTTTCGATGGGAAAGGTAATGCGCTGTTCGGCTTCGAGCGGTGAAAAGCCCTCCGCCTCGGTGTTGATCTGCACCTGAACATTGGTGATGTCCGGTACAGCGTCGATAGGGAGCTTGGTCGCGCTATAGACGCCGAGCGCGCAAAGCAGCGCGACGACAGCAAGCACGAACCAGCGCTGGCGGATGGAAAAGCCGATGATACGGGCAAGCATGTCAGTTATCCCCGATCAATGGTCATGGCTCGCGCCCGACTTTTCGATGTCGGCGCGAATGAGAAAGGCTCCCTTAGCGGCATAAGGCGTACCGGGCTTGATGCCCGAAAGCACCTCGGTCCATTCAGGCGACTTCCGCCCGAGTTCCAGCATGCGGACCTCGTAATCCTGTCCATAATTGGCAAAGACCACCGTGAAGTCGCGGAAGCGTTGCAAGGCTTCGGTGCGTACCGCCAACGGCACCTTAACCGCGTTGATCGTCACACGACCACGAAGCGCCATACCGGGACGCAACCGCCCACCTCGATTGGGGACCGACGCCCGCATAAGCGCCGTGCCTGCTTCGGCATTGCCGTCGGGCAGATATTGGCCGAGACGTGCCGCCGCGATGGCCGTGCCTTCCATCGTATCGATCTGCACCGCCATGCCGGGCTGGATCGCGGCTAAATCCTTGGGGAAGATATTGAACACGACCGTCGTCTGCGCAGGGTCAATAATGACGTAGAGTGCGCGGTCAAAGGTCACATCGCCGGGGTTGCCATTGCGTTCGGCAACGACGCCGCTCACCGTCGAATAGACCGGATAGACCTGCAAGGACTCGCTCGACTCGATACGCGCGAGCAACTGGCCCCGCTTCACAGTGTCGCCGACCTGTTTTGTGACCGAGACAATCCGACCCGGAAACTGTCCGCGTATCTCCGACCGTGCGGTCGTCGCCAACTGGACTGTCCCATATAGCTCGCGCGTCTCACCGATGGTCGCAGGGCCGACAGTCTCAATCTCGATGCCACCGGCCTTGGCGGCATCAGCCGTAATCCGTGTGCGGCCTTCGGGGCTCGCATAACGCCAGGCATGGCGTTTGCCGCCTTCGACCGCGACAACCTCGACATCGAAGCTGTGGGGTTCCTCGACCACGCCTTGGCCGGTCAGATAGTCCTTCTCGGCCTTGAACGGGAACGTATTGACCTCACCGCCCAGCCGCTTGAGCGTCACTGTCAATTGCACGGTCTTGGCATCGACTGGTTTGCCGTCCTTTGTCGGATAAACCCGGAACTGCGGCGGCACACCGTCCTCGAAGATGGTCATTTCAACCGCGAAGTCGCCATCTTTCAAAAGTCGGCCGTTGTGCGGCCCTTTCGCTGGTTCGCCTTCCTCGCCATGCTCCTCGGCGGGTTCGCTGCTGCTGTTACAGGCTGCCAACGGTGCGATGATAAAAAGCGCTACGGCAAGCTGGGTGATGATTGTCTTTTTCATGGATTAGTCCCCCTGTCGGCAGCGGCGTCAAAGCGTCCGGTCAGCCGGTCTATTTCTGTTTGAAGATCACGGGTGCGAATAACGGCATCGAGCCATTCAGCCTGCGCCTCCACAATGGCATCAGCGGCACCCTGCATATCGCGGAACGTGAAGCCGCCGCGCGCATAGCCATCACGCACTTGGCGGAGTGCCTTGGTCGTCTGCGGGTAAACCTCGCGGACGATGGCATCCGCACGCGCACGCGCAGCGTCGGCTTCCGCCCCAAGACTGGCCAGACGGCGTAGCCGGTCAAGCCGCTCAGCCTCGGCAGTCAGTTCGATGCGCAGTTTTTCGGCCTGCGCCTTGGCGATATTGCCCTGATTGCGGTCGAAGCGTCCCAAAGGAATCGTAACACCCGCAACCAGTGCCACATCATTGGTGCCGCGCAGGAATCGCGCCCCTCCATTGACAGTGTAATCCGGTCGCGCGCGCGTCTGTTCCACTGCCACTGCTGCCGACGCCCTCGCGACCTCGGACTGCGCAAGTTCCTCATCGGCAGTCGCAAGTTCACGCGCTGCTGGAATACCCGCTAAAACGTCACCGACCGTGTCGACATCCTCAGGCCGACCGTTCCAATACGCGGCAAGCGCCGCGCGCGCTCCCTGCTGGCGCGCCTGTGCCTCGGTCAGATTAAGCCGCGCTTGCGTTACCCGTGTCGATGCGCTCGTCTCGACGAACAGGGGGTCTTTATATCCGCGCACCCGCCGCAAAGCCTCGCGCTGCATCTCGACTTCGACACCCAGCCGAGTTTCCGCGATCTCGACGACATAACCGGCGATCACAACGTCGAGAAACGCACGCTGGACAGCGCTGACAAGCTCAAGCCGCACGACCCGCAACGTTGCTTCGGCAACACCGATGTCGCGTTCTGAATAGGCGACACGCGCGTCACGTTTGCCGCCGCGCTCGATCGTTTGGCTGTAGGTTCCAGTGATCTCGGCTTGGCCGAACACATTATAAGGTCCGCTGCCGACAAGGTTTTCGCCTTCGACGGTTATAGTTGGGTTGGGCCGGACGCCCGCTTGAACACGTCCAGCTTGTGCAGCGGCTATCGCAGCCGCGCTAGCGCGGATCGATGGTGCGGCGTCGATGGCCTTGGCTATGGCCTCATCCAGCGTGATCGGCTTCGCAACGGCAGCCGTAGACGGAAAGGCCAGCGCCGCCGCTAACAAGGCGGTGCGCAATTTGGGGAACATATTAAAACTCCTGAACCGAATGACACGTTAAAGGGCCGGGCGCGAGGCCGGCCCTAACGGCGCGGTTCAGGCAGAGGGTGGTTCGGTGGGTGGTGCCTGACTAAAAGAGGTCAGCGGGTTGGCACGGTGGAACGACAAGAGCGCCTTTGCGGAGGTTGTAGCGGGCGCAAGGTTAGCCGTGCGCGCGTCGAGCGCGGTCGGGCAATGATGATGGTGCAGACTGTCGCCCGCGCCGTCATGCGAAGGCGCTTCGTCCCCGTGATCGTCGGCCATCGCGTCATGACTAATGCTCACGCCACGTTCTGTATGATGGGTTCCCGGTTCTTCATGTGCAATTACAGGCGCATGAAACGTGCTCGCGACAAAAGCGACAACAAGAATCAAGCGGGCGAGTAGATGAGGCACAGCTTCTCGCTTAGTCGTGCCTCGCAATTTGGTCAAATGGTTCGTCATTTGCAACTTCCTAAACTGCCGTCGGAACATTAGGAGGCCGTCCGCTTTGGGAGGATTAGGCTCGGAAGCAGACAGTCAGCTCGCGGCCCAATTCTGGACGTCAGCCACTTGAGGAAATGAAAACTAACCGACAAAACCATCAAAAGTCCCCTTTTGTACCTTTTGGCGGTTAGTTTGGCATGCTGACGCCCTCATGATTGCCGTGAACTTGCAGTTTTTTACGTGTAAAATTCTACCTGCGGTAAATTAACGCCACTTCGCCCATTTAATCTATTTATCGACAAAATAGATTAAATATGCTATTTAAGCAGGATATTTCGATTAATCTGCGAAGGCGAA
>CALGEE010000458.1 GCA_937881525.1 uncultured Sphingomonadales bacterium
ATTCCTTATCCATCAGCCAGATGATCTCGCGCTCAGTTAGCGTTACGGCAAAAGCTTTGCCCATATCCCCGATTGATTTGGCATCACCAAGGATCAGCCGGGCCTCTGTGCCATAGGCCCTGATCAGACGCCGCGCCCAAAAATCATCCAGAAACGGATAGGTTTCGCGCAATTCCTGGATCAGAGATGCCACACCATCCACTGGGAAATCTCCACCGGGAAGGCTTGCGCCCGCGGTCCAGTCCGGACCGGCCTTGGGGAAAAACGGTGTGATCTTCTCAAGCGCGGACTCTGCAAGTTTACGATAAGTGGTTATTTTTCCGCCAAATATGTTCAACAACGGCGCGGCTTCACCATCCTGATTTACTTTCAGAACATAATCCCGCGTCGCCGCGGTCGCGGAACTGGCACCATCATCATATAGCGGGCGCACACCGGAATAGCTCCAGACGATATCATCCTTGGGAATTGGCTTTTTGAAGTAATTTGACGCAAAGGCTCGCAGATAGTCGGCTTCGGCCTCAGTGCATTGTGGTTTTACGGATGCGTCTTCATGATCTGCATCCGTCGTACCGATCAAGGTGAAATCTGTCTCATAGGGAATCGCAAAAATGATCCGCCCGTCTTCACCCTGAAAGAAATAGCATTTGTCGTGATCAAACAGTTTGCGCGTCACGATATGGCTGCCACGCACCAGACGCACACCTTCAGACGAATTGATCCGAGCGGTGTTGCGAATGATCTCTTCGACCCAAGGCCCACCGGCGTTGACCAGCATTCTGGCGACGGTCAGCTGGGTTTCTTTCGTGCTCTGATCTTCGGTGGTGATATGCCAAACGTCATCGACCCGCTCTGCTGACACCACCTTGGTCCGGGTCATGATTTGCGCGCCGCGCGCCTGAGCATCGCGCGCGTTCAAAACCACCAAACGGGAATCCTCGATCCAGCAGTCAGAATACTCATAGGCTTTGGCAAAGCGATTTTGCAACGGCTTGCCGACAGGGTCGGCAGCCAGATCAACCGTTTTCGTGCCGGGTAAGATTTTCCGCCCCCCCAAATGATCGTAGAGAAACAGTCCAAAGCGGATCAGCCAGGCAGGCCTGCGCCCGCGCATCCAGGGCATGACAAGGCTCAGAATCTTCGATGTCGGCGTGTTAACCTCAAACCGCATATCCTTGTGATACGGCAATACAAAGCGCATTGGCCAACTGATATGGGGCATCGCGCGCAGCAGTGTTTCGCGCTCTTTCAGAGCTTCGCGCACGAGGCGGACTTCGAAAAATTCGAGATAGCGCAGCCCGCCATGGAAAAGCTTGGTCGAGGCCGAAGATGTCGCAGATGCCAGGTCGTTCATTTCCGCCAGCGCCACAGACAGCCCACGGCCCGCGGCATCCCGAGCAATACCGCAGCCGTTGATGCCCCCACCGACGACGAAGAGATCAACTTCTGACTTTTGTTCTTTTGGCGACATAATGGCCTCCTTGCTATCTGTTGTGCTGAGCCAAAGCCTTTTTGAAAGCTCTGGCTTCATAATTTTCTGTTTCAAGACAGGAGCCTTAAGCGGTCAATTGGTTCTGACGTGCAGCTGAACCTATGTTGCAATTCCCTAAATCGAAGACCGCTGCGCGATCCAGTCTAAGCCAGGCGACTTTTCAGCAAGTCCCCAGACTTGTGAAGTATCGGGTATCCAACCATCGAAAATGCGTTGTTGACCTGCTTGAGTGCCCGGAGCGTTTCCTGATGGATGTTGCTGGTTTCGATACTTTCAACCAAGCCTTCGCGCAATCTACCAATATGGCTACGCTGTAGTTTCTGTTCGACCTTGCGTACCTTATCCTTTGCGGCCACCAGCGCGCGCGCTTCAGCCGGGTTTTGGTTCATCATGACATTCAACGCCAGCTTCGCATTGCTTTGGACCC
>CALGEE010000459.1 GCA_937881525.1 uncultured Sphingomonadales bacterium
TTCATAAAGCGCGTCCAACTGGTTGGCATCATTTGCGCCGACCTAACTGCGCCATTGTTCCGCAAAAATTCCCCAAACTTTGCCCAGTCACGCGCCGTTGCATGGATCATGCTTCCCCCCAACATTGTGCCGTTGCGGTCAAATTGAGGTATCGCGCTCGTCATGCCAAGCGGTTCAAACAAACGGCCACGGGCATATTCCAGCATCGCATCACGGCGCACTGTAGAATCTTTGCTGTCGGTCAAGGATCGGGTCATGATGTCGGAAAGAATATGGCTGGTAGCCGTGCTATATTCAAATTTTTCACCGGGAACGGCCTCCAACGGCCTGGTCTCGGCGTAGCGCGCAACATTTTCCCGACCATCCAGAAACAACATGCGCGGTGTATCGGCATCAAAAATCTCGACGCCGCCTTCCGCCATTTCGGTATGATCTAGCCCCGATGACATATGCAGCAAATGGCGCAGCGTTATTTTGGCATGCCCATCGCGCAGCGTTTGCCACTCGGGGACAATCGCTGGGGTATCCAAGGCCAGTCGCCCGTCTGCGACCATCATACCGACCAACACAGCAGTGACGCTCTTGGCCATTGACCAGCTGATCAGCCGTGTGTCCGGTCCATATCCCGGCGCGTAACGTTCGGCGACCACACGACCGCCTTCCATCACCACCAAGGCGCGGGTTTCGGAAAGCGCAGGATCTTCAAAAAATGGCGCAATGACTTTTGATAGCTTTTCTTCGCTAACAGATGCGTCGACGACAATCATCGTAAAGCCTGGCCCAGCAGGCTTTTTGGGTTGTTCAGCAGCACATCCGGCAAGCGCCAGAGCAAAGATGGCGCAAAAAGCGGTTGCGGCGGGACGGAATTTGTTTCTAGGCATAGTGCGCTTCGATGCACCAAATGGAGGGCCCATGGCAACCGCAACTTCGACCCAAATTACAAGAGAAACACCACGCCGGTTCAAAACGCTGAAAATTGTGGGTGCAATCCTATTCGGCGTTGCTGCCGTGTGGTTGCTATGGAACTGGAACAGCATAACGGGGCAAGCGCGGGTTGCTGCGGCTTATGGTGCGCATATTACGTGCGCGTGCCATTATATCGAAGGTCGCGATATGGCATCTTGCGCAACCGACAAGGAAAAAGGGATGGAGATTGTGCGGCTAAGCGACGATCCTGAAAACAAGCGCATCTATGCCTCGGTACCCTTTTTGGCGAAGGCGGTTGCTGAACGGCGCGGTGCTTTTGGCTGTATGCAGTTGAATGAGGCAGAGATCGAAGCGCTTTAAGTTGCCTCTGCGCGATCGCTGGATTTAATGGGGCCTTACCCTAGCTGGCTAAGGCTAACTCCACCGCCACTGTTTCCTCAATCCAACCTCCACCAAGAACCCGGTCACCGTCATACAAAACAGCTGCCTGCCCGGGCGCGACGCCATATTCAGGCACGTCAAAACGCAGCCATTCACCGTCAAGCCGGGCGGCGACCGGGCGCGACATGGACCGTACCTTTGCCATCACTGCCCGGTTTCCAATGGCGGTGAGCCAATTACCGTCGATGATGCGCGCTGCCTGAACCGCAAGCGCCGCGCGCGGACCAACAATCACGCGCTGCGTCGCTGGATCAAGGCGGATGACATATAAGGGCACTGGCTGGCCCCCAACCTCAAGACCTTTTCGCTGACCAATTGTGTAATGGATAAGGCCCTTGTGCTGACCAAGTACGCGACCATCGAGGTGAACGATGTCACCGCCGATTTCAGCATCGGGCCGAATTTTACGCACTACGCTGGCATAATCGCCATCTGGTACAAAGCAGATATCCTGACTGTCGGGCTTCATAGCCACGATCAGCCCCATTTCTTGCGCAATGGCGCGAACCTGAGGCTTGGGCATACCGCCCAAAGGGAAACGCAAATAATCGAGCTGATCCTGCGTCGTCGCAAACAGGAAATAGCTTTGATCCCGAGCAGGATCAGCCGCGCGGTGAAGCTCTGCACCCGCCGGCCCTTCGACGCGGCGGACATAATGGCCAGTCGCAAGGCAATCGGCACCAAGCTCGCGTGCAAGTCGGAACAGGTCAGTGAACTTTACGCCCATATTGCAGCGCACGCAGGGAATTGGGGTTCGTCCTGCCATATATTCATCCGCGAAATGGTCGATGACCGATTCTCGGAACCGGCTCTCATGGTCGAACACATAATGCGCAATGCCAAGCTTATCTGCTACGGCGCGTGCATCGCGGATATCCTGACCGGCGCAGCATGCCCCTGCCCGCTTTACAGCGCTGCCATGGTCATAAAGCTGCAAGGTGACACCAATCGTTTCTGCGCCCGTCCTTGCGGCAAGGGCCGCTACTACAGACGAATCAACGCCACCCGACATAGCGACGACGGTTCGCTTGCCGCTTAAGTCAGGGCCCAGTTGAAAATCGGAATGATATATGTCGGCGGTCATAAGAAGGCGTCCCTAAAAGCTTAAATCACGAATTGCTAGTTTTCTGAAGATTATCCCAGTGCGGATATGTCGCGATTGACAGGTCCGGGATGCAGGGCCTGCGTGTGACACGTATCCAGCATTATCGAGATCTTTACGAGCGGCAGCAGAAATACTGACGTTAACATAGTTTCGATTAGATATGTTGATCAGATAACGAAAAAGCCCGGCCGCGTGCGGGGCTTTTCTTGATCGCGTTTGGGCTTTGCCCGACAGCGCAAGATCAATTTTTGGTAACTCCATGCCAAAAGCTTCGGTATGGTGCCCACCGCCATGGAGTTTTCGTTCTTCGAAGATGTTCTGACGCGAAATAAATGCACGCAGTTACCTTATCCATCGCTTTTTAGTTTATGCCGTTTGTCGAAACATATGAGACATCAGTCTGTATTGTTACCTGCTGGGTTTCAGGCTACTATAAAGGAAGAACCGTCTTTGAACCCTTTGGCGTTCCGCGCCTTGCGACAAGTGACTTATTAGGGTAATACAGCTACAGTACCGATATTAAGGGGAAGCTCACGCTCCCCCTACACTGAACTTGGAAAACCAGTATGAATTACGAGACAACGATGAGCGGCGCGCTGAACGACGAAATGCTGGAGGATAATGCGGATCGCAACCGGCGGCGGATGATCATTGCTGCGTTGATAGCAGCGATATTGATTGTCGCCGGCGGCGCGTATTATTTTTTCGGTCAGGGTAAGGAATCTGCAGCAACCTCAGCCGAAGCCGAGAAAGCAGCGCAGGCGCAGACCGTTTCGGTTGTCGTCCCCGGCAGCGACACCGTGGCTCAGACTATTAATGCCACGGGCACCTTAGCGGCGCGGCGCGAAATTCCTGTCGGTGTTGTTGGTGAAGGTGGCCGTGTGCTTCAGGTTTACGCAGATGCTGGCGACTGGGTAAGCCAGGGCGCTATTCTCGTGAGCGTTGATCGTTCAGTCCAAGCCCAGCAGGCAGCAGCACTAGAGGCGCAAATTGGCGTGGCCCGCGCTGACTTGCAATTGGCCCAAAACGAACTCGACCGCGCGATGCAGCTGGTGGAGCGCGGATTTATTTCAAAAGCGGACGTTGATCGCAAAACTGCCACACGGGATGCAACCCGTGCCCGTGTTAACGTCGCCAATGCGCAGCTTGCCGAAACGCGTGCGCGAAACGCAAGGCTGGACGTCCGCGCCCCTGTTTCTGGCTATGTGCTCGAACGTAATGTCGAAACTGGTCAGACGGTATCTGCCGGCAGCGGCATATTATTCCGCATTGCCAAGGACGGCCAGCTTGAGCTTCAGGCGAAGCTGAGCGAAGATGATCTTGCACAGGTTGATGTTGGCATTGCTGCGACAGTTACCCCTGTTGGAACTGATCGCGTTTTCAGCGGAAACATCTGGCAGATTTCCCCCATGATCGATGCACAAAGCCGCCAAGGGATGGCGCGTGTAGCCTTGCCCTTTGACAAGGCCCTGCGCCCCGGCGGTTTCGCAGCGGTAGAGATTAAATCTGGCGTTATGACAGCGCCCGTTTTGCCCGAGTCTGCGGTTCAAACCGGCCCTAACGGCAGCTTTGTATATGTCGTTGGTAAAGACAATAAGGTGAAGCAACGGCCCGTCAAGGTTGGCCCCGTCACCGCAAACGGGCTGATCATCGAAGAAGGACTTGCTGGCACGGAACGCGTGGTCGTTTACGCTGGCGGCTTCCTCAATCCAGACGAAACGATCAATCCCAAGCTGTTGAAAAAACAATAAACCGCTGGAACATTCGGGATAAAAATATGAATTTGAATAACATTTCTGCATGGTCCATCCGTAACCCGGTGGTGCCAATCGTCTTGTTCGTCGCGCTTACCCTTGCCGGGATCATGGCGTTCATCAATATGGACGTGCAGAATGATCCCGATATCGAATTTCCCGTTGTTGTTGTCTCCATTTCTCAACCAGGCGCGGCGCCTACCGAAATAACAACGCAGATTACGCAGAAGGTTGAATCTGCCATTCGCAGTGTCCAAGGCGTTCGCAATATTAATGCCACCTCAACCGAGGGCAACACCACGATTAGTGCTGAATTTGAAATTGGCGATGACATAAACGCCGCGGTCAGCGAAGTGAAAAACGCTGTCGATCAGATCCGCAGCGATCTGCCAGATGGTATCTTGGAACCACAGATTTTCAAGGTTGCGACTTCAAGCGATCCAATCGCCTATTTCGCGGTTGAAGCGAGCGACATGACGCTTGAACAATTGAGCTGGTTCGTCGACGATACCGTATCCCGCCGCTTGCTTGCTGTGGGAGGCATGGCGTCGGTTAGCCGGGATGGCGGCGTCAACCGCGAAATTCGCGTCGTACTCGACCCTGCAAAAATGCAATCACTTGGTGTAAGCGCCAGCCAGATTAACGCTTTGCTCCGCCAGCAAAATATCAACGCGTCCGGCGGCCAATCGCAAATCGCTGGTTCACGTCAGTCCGTCCGCGTTCTCGGCAATGCGACCAACGCTTTTGAACTGAGCCAAACGCAGATTGGCCTCAGCGGCGGGCGTTCAATCAAATTGGCCGATGTGGCTACAGTGACTGACGGCTTCAGCGAGCAGAAATCCATGGCCTTTGCCGGCGGCAAACAGGTTGTGACTTTCGGCATGTCCCGCGCAAAGGGCGCGTCCGATGTCACCGTCTTTGATGATGCGATGGTCAAAATCGCGGAAATAAAAAAAGAAAATCCTGGCATTAACTTCATCACGCTTTTCAACAGCGTCGATTACACCAAAGGCCAGTATAAAAGCTCGATGGCAGCGATGATTGAGGGCGCGTTGCTTGCCATCGTCGTGGTGTTCCTTTTCCTACGCGACTGGCGTGCTACGATCATTTCAGCGATCGCTATTCCGCTATCGGCGATCCCTGCTTTCTGGTTCATTGACCTTTTAGGCTTCACGCTCAACACCATGTCACTGCTTGCCCTTGGTCTTGTGGCCGGGGTGCTGGTCGATGATGCCATTGTGGAAATTGAAAATATCGTCCGGCATATGCGGATGGGCAAATCCGCCTATCAGGCTTCGATTGATGCCGCTGATGAAATCGGGCTTGCCGTGGTTGCGACCACATTTTCGATTGTCGCAGTGTTTTTGCCAGTTGGCCTGATGCCCGGGGTTGCGGGGCAGTTCTTTAAGAATTTTGGCCTGACCGTTGTTGCCTCTGTTTTGATGAGCCTTGCCGTGGCGCGGATGATTACGCCAATGATCGCAGCCTATTTCTTGAAAGCCGACGGCATGGCCGAACATGGCGAAGCCAGCTGGATCGATCGCTATATGAAAATCCTGCGCTGGTCACTTGGCCACCGCCGTTGGATGATGGGTATCGGTGCAGTAGCTTTGGCGCTTACGGTGGCCCTACTTGTCATTCTGCCAAAGCAGTTTTTCCCCGATGGCGACACCAATTTCAGCCGAATTCGCATTGAAATGGTTCCCGGAACCACGCTGGAACGCACGCGAGAGATTGCCAGCGAGGCAACGACTATCGTCGAAAAGCAGCCAGAGGTCGAAACCGCGCTACAAAGCGTCCGCGAGGGCGGCGCCAGCATGTTCATCACTTTGAAAAAGGATCGCGCACGGACCAGCCAGCAGTTTGAGGAAGACCTGACTCCTTTGCTTACCAAAATCGCGGATGCCAGGGTCACGTTTCAGGCTAATGGTCCTGGTGGCGGTGGCGGTAGCGGTTCAGGCCGTGATGTTTCGGTTATGTTATCAGGATCAGATCCAAAGATGCTCGACAAGACCGCGGCAACGCTGGTCGAACAAATGAAGGATTTGCCCGAGCTGCGTGCACCCCGTATCTCCGCGGATTTGCAGCGTCCTGAGTTGATTATAAAGCCGCGTAATGACATCGCGTCACAGCTTGGCGTATCAACCGTAGAGCTGAGCCAGACTATACGCATCGCAACGCTGGGCGATATTGACCAGAATAGCGCGAAATTCTCGCTGTCCGATCGTCAAATCCCGATCCGCGTAATGCTCGCGAAAGAGTCACGTCAAAGCCTTGATGTCATCCGAAACTTGCCAGTACCATTGGCGACCGGAGGATCTGTGCCGTTATCGCGTGTGGCGGACATCAGCTTTGGCGCAGGCCCAACTTCCGTCCAGCGCCGTAACCAGAATTTCCGCACCTTTGTTGGTGCAGACTTTGCTCCTGGGGTAGTCGCTTCACAAGCAGACACGATGATTAACGCGCTTCCCATCATGAAAAACCTACCAACTGGCGTGTCACGTGCACCCTTTGGTAGTCAGGAGTGGGAACTGGAAATGCAGCAGAACTTCTTGGTTGCATTGGTTTCTGGAACCTTACTGGTGTTTGCGGTACTGGTTCTTCTTTACCGTCGCTTCATGTCACCTCTGGTCAACATGGGGTCACTCTTGCTCGCGCCGTTGGGCGGATTGGTTGCGCTTGCACTGGTTGGTCAGCCGATTTCAATGCCTGTCTTCATCGGCATCTTAATGCTCTTTGGTATCGTGGCGAAAAACTCCATCCTGTTGATCGACTTTGCGATTGAGGAAATGGCGCGCGGCGTTCCAAAGTTTCAAGCGATTATGGAGGCAGGGCATAAACGTGCCCAGCCAATCGTCATGACCACCGTTGCCATGACCGCCGGGATGGTCCCCACCGCCCTTTCCTTGGGCGGTGACGGCCAATGGCGCTCGCCGATGGGCACAGTCGTCATTGGCGGCCTTATCGTCTCGACGTTGCTAACCTTGCTTATCGTCCCTGCTGGTTTCAGCCTGGCCGACGGCTTTGAAAAGCGCGTTGGCCCATGGTTGCGTTCGCGGTTGCTAACCTATGACCCCACAAAGGATAAAGAGATTGTTGCGGAGCCCGCTAAGCCGACCGGCAACGCCCCCGGCAAAGGCGACTTGGGCGGTCTTCAGCCAGCCGAGTGAGTTTAGGCCGGTTCCCGCAAAACATCGTCATCCTGAAACACATTCGGGATGACGATGGGTGGAGTTTTTTAAACACTCCGTTAAGATCAGCCACGTGAAAGCTTTAAACCAACTCGGCCTGTCGGAAAAAGCGCGCTATGCCGAGCGCGACGCCGAACTGCGCCAGATGCGCATTATCGCAACGGCATTGCTGTTGTGCATGGCGGCATTGTTTGTTTTCGGCAAATATATGGAAACCCGCTACGATGGCTATTGGGGCTTTTTAAGGGCCTTTGCCGAGGCCGGTATGATTGGTGGCCTAGCCGACTGGTTTGCCGTCACAGCGCTCTTCAGTCACCCTTTAGGCATACCCATTCCGCACACCGCGATCATTCCGAATAACAAGGAACGGCTTGGCCGCACATTGGCCAGTTTCCTGCGCACCAATTTCCTGACGACAAAGGTCGTTGCCCGCCGCGTGCAGCGCATGGATGTGGCAGGCGCAATGGGCAAATTCCTCAGTGCCCCCTCAGGCGGCGAAGGTCGCATGCGCATGGGTGCATCTCGGCTGATGGGTGATATCATCGCGGCATTGGATGATGAACGCCTCGGCGGCGTTGCCAAGGGCGCAATACGCAAACAACTTGATAAGCTTGATATCGCGCCTTTGCTTGGGCAGCTGTTGAGCGCGATGATCCGGGAACGGCGGCATATCCCCGTGCTCGACAGTATCATAAAATGGGCGTCGGCAACGCTCGAGGCCAATGAACATCTAATCCGCGAAATGGTTGAGGAACGGGCTAATACGATCATGCGCTGGACGGGCCTTGACGAAAAACTGGCTAACGCCATCGTCAATGGCTTGAATAAGCTGTTGCACGAAATGGTCGAAGGCCCCGACCATCCGTTGCGGGAAAAGGGCGAAGAAGGGCTTGCAAAGCTTGCCCACGACCTGCGTCATGACAAGGAATTGCAAGCCAAGGTCGCGCATTGGAAGGGACAATTGCTCGAAAACCCTGCGATGAGCAAATGGATCAACAGCCTGTGGGATCAAGGCCGCGATGGCCTTTTAAAGGCGGCGCGCAACCCCGACGCGGCGCTGGCGGGCAGCTTTGGCGATGCGCTGATTAAGCTTGGTGGGACCTTGCAAGAAGACGCACGGCTCAAGCATCAAATCAACCGCTTTGCCCGCCGCGCCATTGTTGGCACGACCGAGAATTACGGCGACAATATCGTCAAGCTGGTGTCCGAAACCATTGCCCGCTGGGATGCATTCACCATTACGGATCGCGTGGAAAATGCGGTTGGCAGCGACCTTCAGTTCATCCGCATTAACGGCACGTTGGTAGGCGGCATGGCAGGCATTATCATCCATGCCGTGGGATTGCTAATTTAGCCCTGCGGTAAATCGGCAATCATGCGCTGTGTTGCCTCTGCCGCCAATCGTGCAGCATATTTTAAATTGGCCTGAAAATCGCCCGCGCTATTGCCATTGGCATCATCGCTGACGGCCTTTATCGCGGCCCACGGAATGTCCATGCGCGTAGCTGCCTGTGCCACGGCGGCAGTTTCCATATCGACAATATCACCGCTCAACGCCTTATGCAGCCGTTCGCCATGGTCAGCGCTTTCCATAAAGCAATCACTGGTAATGACACGCACCTTGGGTAGGCCCGTCTCCGGCATAATAGCGGCGTAGAAAGGTTCGGCATGCGCCTCTCCAATTGGCCATACCCCTGCCTTATAATGCACAAAGCCGTCGGAGCGTGATGCGCCATAATCGCCCTGCACGGCCTCCACGATTTGGAAGCAAGCCCCGTCGCGGCCATTCAATTTACCCGCCGTGCCAACAACAATCAAAAGGTCGGCGTGATAATGTTCAACCAGCATCATTGCGGCCATTGCCGCGTTTACCTTGCCAATGCCGCTGCACGTAATGGCAATGTTACGGTCCGCAAATTGCACCTGCCGCACCATAAAGCCGTGCAGCGCCTCAACATTTGCGCTTTGACCGGGGAACAGGGCAGCCGCTTCTGCATCCACGCCAGCGATAACACCAATAGTCTTAAACATACTGCGCCTCCCCCTGTTTTGAATAAGATGTTGTTCTAGCCGGTGAATTGCGAAGTTATCATGACAATTCAAAACTAAGGGAAAACGCGTTATCGCGACATTATCGTATCGTTTGCCGCATCCGCAAGACAGCCGGAGATCAAGCTGCCTTGCGTGCCTTGCCCGCATCGCGATCAAGGAATACCCGAATAGCCGTGATGCTTTCTTCGACATGGCTCAGCAGGAACAAATGCCCACCATTTTTCACCACGAACAATTCGCTGTTGGGGATCAGGAAATTTAAAAACTTACCATTCGCCAACGGCACAATCTGATCATCATCGCCCATCATGATCAATGTTTCAGTTTTCAAAAAAGGCAGGAATGGCGCGCTGGTCCATCCCATCATCGCCATCAACTGGTAGAAGTATCCGGTCTTCGATGGCGGCGTGATCCGGCCAATATGCTCCGACTTATTGCCCACCATGCCGCCGTACAGCGTCTTGAAATGCTGCGCCATGAAGTCGGGGTCTATGTAACGCCGCGGGTCGGCCATTTTGACCAAAGCGGCAGGATTACCAGGCACCATCACCATGCCTGCGCTGGTTGCGCACAGGATGAGTTTGTTGATACGCGCTGGATTCTGCAACGCAAATTGCTGTGCCATCGCCCCGCCCCAACTGACGCCCATAACGTCGACAACGGGCATCTCAAACCGATCAAGCAGCAATGCCGCAATCCGTGACATGAGGATCGCATTATACGGCACAACCGGATCTGGAGATCCGCCAATACCGGGCATATCAAAAGTAATAAAGTCGCGGTCATCCAACAGTTCGGCCATCGGCGCCATCGCCTCAATATTCGCGCCAATGCCGTTAAAGAACAAGATCGGCAGATTATGGGTTGGCGGGCTGGCACGCCACACCGCGACCCGCAATACGCGGCCATCAACGGTTTCCATGCTGAATGTCGGCGCGCGGTTTTTGCTCATATATGTTCCTTTGCCGTGCCTATCGCGGGCGTTGCACACAGTCTAGCGGCTGGTCCCCTGCACGCAAGGAAGAATAAGCGATGCCACAACACCTGATCAAACGCGTCACTCCAAAACGTACAGGCCAGGTGCGGGTTCCATAGCTGGGTGCTTTTTACTCCCCTGGGTTGCAGGTGGAGCAACCTCTGCGCCGGAGCGGGCGTGGAGCCACTCCATCCAATATGGCCACCAGCTTCCGGCGACTTCTTCCGTGCCTTTCATCCACTCAGTGACGTCTGCTGGGTTCTTTCCGTTCGAATGCTTCCAGTATTTCGCCTTGGGGTTGCCCGGCGGGTTCAGGATCGCTTGCATATGGCCAGCCTGGCTCAGGATGAATTCGACATTTTTGCTGCCGAACAATTGCGTCGAACGGTAACATGCGCGCCATGGCGTAATGTGGTCGGTTGTCCCGCCCAAAACGAAGAGATCGCCCGTCACCTTGGTCAGATCAAGCGTATGTCCGGCAATGTCGAGCGCACCCGGCGCAGCATAGGCATTGGCCTCAAACAGCTCCAAAAAGTCGCCCATCAACGCCGATGACAGGTTGGTCGCATCGGCATTCCAGAACAGGATATCAAACGCAGGCGGATCATCGCCGAGCAGATAGTTGTTGATGACATAGTTCCAGATCAGGTCGTTGGGGCGCAACCATGCAAAACCGCGCGCAAGGCTGCTGCCTTCAATCACGCCCTTTTTCGCGGCGCGTTGCCGTGCCAGCGCAATGCCATTGTGCGACACAAGGCTCGCCGCCTCAGTGTCGCCGGGCCTGGGTTCGAGAACACACACCATCATCGTGATGGCGTTAGCGCGCGTGTCACCCATCGACGCGAGTTTGGAGAGCAGCACCGACATCGTCTGCCCGCCGGAACAGCCGCCGGAAATATTGACCTTGTCGCTGCCAGTAATCTCACACACGACATCAAGTGCCTTGACGCAGCTTTCGATATATTCGGCCATGCCCCAAACGCCCATGTCGTGGGTGGGGTTGCGCCATGAAATCATAAATGGCTGAATTCCGTGGTCGGTCTGCCATTTGATGATCGATTTTTCAGGGGACAGATCATTGATGTACATTTTGTTGATCTGCGGCGGGATGGTCAGTTGCGGCGTTGCGAACACCTTGTCAGTCGTGGGCGCATATTGGATAAGTTCAAAGCGTTCATCGCGATACACAACCGCACCCTTTGCGGTCGCAACATTTTCGCCAAGCTTGAACGGCTTTTTGTCGACCTGGCTCACCATCATATCGTTGTGGACCATGTCATTATATGCGTTTTTCAGGCCCTTCACGAGGCTAAGGCCGCCAGAGTCTACAAGCCGTTTCTGTGCGGTCGGGTTACCGATCAAGCTGTTCGTCGGCGACATCGCGTCGATGATGATCTGCGAAATGAAGTTTGCGCGGTCGCGCTCCAGCGCATCAAGGTCGAGATCCTCAATATAGCTTTTGACGCCCTTTTGCACCGCTAGATAATATTGCGCGCCTGCCTTGAAAAACGGATTGAAGGTCCATGCCGGGTCGATGAAACGCTTGTCTTTGGGGTCAGGCGCAAGGTCGGACTTTCCAGTCATGATCTTAATAACATCTTCGGAGAAGTTGGTTGTCGCCTTCCAAGCCTTATCAGGGTTGGTCGCGGTTTGGCGGAGCATTAGGCCAATTGCGCCAATGAAATCCTCCCGCGCCAAACCGGCGAGCGGGCCGAGCGCCATGGTGGCATCATTAGCAGCATCAAATGCCCCTGCGATCCCCGAAAAAGGCGCGCCTTTCTTTTGCGATTTCTTTTTGCCCGTTTTCGCGTTTCCGCCGGTTTCCGCCTTGCTCGCCATGGTCCTCTCCTTTGCCCTCCTGCGCAGAATTACACCGCCCGACCATTTGGTCAAATACTCTTCGCAATGTGAACAATTGCAAATTAGTATATCTGAACTGGAGACAAGCCGCCACGTATCTTAATGCCCAACTTTCAGGAATAAGTTTACACCATCCTTCGACTGGTCCAATGGCGCATTCACGTTTCAAAACAAGGTCAACGGCCATGAAAAATGACAGCTAAGGTAAAGCAGCTTGAGGGCCTTGGGCGGCTACTGAAAGCCGCTGGCGTTAAGCCTGCAAGTGCGGAACAGATGATCCGTGGGCATCTGGACAGCATTCAGGATGGCACGCAACAGCGGCATGCTGAAATCGTAAAAACGGTTCGCGCGCTAGAGGAAGAGTTGGTCGAATTGCGCCAGAGCCAAAGTCTTTCCGTATCAGAAGTCCGCATCACGACAGATCTTATTCACCATGAATTTGAGGCGAACAGCATTGTTGTTGCCCAAATGCTTCGCCATGCAAAGGCTTGGATAGCTATCATTGTTCTGATCCAGATCGCGATACTCTCCATCCTGCTTGCGACCGCAGCCAGTGACCCGCGTTGGTTCGATTTCGGCTCTACGCCAGCCGCGGTAAAATCTCCCTTGAAGGCTGGCATACCAACCGCTGCCCCGGCTCAAACAAAAAGTTAGATATCATGCGCGGTTATACAAAGGCTATCGCCATCGCAATCGGCGTATCGGCATTTACGGCAACAGCTTTAGCCGGTGAGGCTTCACCCGTTAAAGCGACCAATGCCATTTCTGCAGCCGATGCCAAGCTTCAGTCTGAAATTGAT
>CALGEE010000460.1 GCA_937881525.1 uncultured Sphingomonadales bacterium
CCAGCTGTCAAAGGGCGTGACGGATGCCGCACACCGATGGTTTGGGACGCGAACGCCGCGAATGCCGGGTTTTCGGATAGCGTTCCATGGTTGCCGGTAAAGCCACCGCAAACCGCAAATGCAGTTAAACAACAACCCGATGACGGGATTATGGCATTCTACAAATCCATGATTGCGTTTCGCAAAAACAGCTCTGTTCTCTCGCATGGTTCGACGCGTTTTATCGCGTTGGCGGAACCCTTGTTGGCATTCACCCGTACGCAGGGTGCTGAACATATCACCTGTGTCTTCAACCTGTCCAAAGACAAGCACACCATTTCCTTGATTGGTGCGGCTGATATCATCTGTGGGTCAAGCGCATCCATCGATAGTTCCATCCTAACTTTGGATGGCAACGGGTTTGCTTATCTGACCCACAGTGACATGGCGGTTATTTAGGTCACGTTATCACATCGGGTTTCGTGCGGCCGGTGATTGCCGCCAGATCTGACAGTTCCAAAGCTGCATCCCGAACCGGGTGCAGCACCTGCGTCGGATCATCATCCAGGTGATTTGCATCCGTTTGCAGCTGTTCCAGATAAATGCGGATTGTGGCACCACTGGTTCCGGTACCAGACAGACGGAACACCGCGCGCGACTGCCCGATAAATGAAACGCGAAAGCCTTGGCCGGCTGACGTTGATCCGTCCACAGGATCCAAATATTCAAACTCGTCTGCATTTTCGACTTCAAGGTCACCAAAGTTTTGACCCGATAAACCGTCAAGTTTTGCTCGCAGAGAGCCGAATAACTGCGTGGCTTTATCGCTATCCACATTTTCATAATCCAAACGGGAATAATAACAACGTCCGTACGTCGCCCACAAATCCGTCATCAAACCGGCCACAGATGTCTTTGTTTCTGCCAAAATGTTCAGCCAAAGTAGCACAGCCCACAGCCCGTCTTTTTCACGAACGTGATCAGACCCGGTGCCTGCACTTTCTTCGCCACACAGTGTGACCTTGCCTGCATCTAACAGATTTCCAAAAAATTTCCAACCGGTGGGTGTTTCAAAACAGGGAATGCCTAGCCCTTCGGCCACACGATCTACAGCGCGCGATGTGGGCATGGATCGCGCCACGCCCGATAACCCGGCTCGATAAGCAGGGGCCAAATGCGCCTTGAAAGTCAACAGTGCCAAGCTATCAGACGGTGTAATATAGGTGCCAGGTCCCACGATCATATTGCGATCGCCATCCCCATCGGACGCTGCCCCAAAATCTGGGGCAGCCCCACTATACATTGTGTCCATCAGTTCCTTTGCCCAAATTGGGTTGGGATCAGGATGACCGTTGCCGAAATCAGAACGAGGCAAACCATTGATTACAGTTCCTTTGTCTGCCCCCAACATGTCTTCCAGAATAGTATGTGCATAAGGTCCAGTGACGGCATGCATTGCATCAAAGCACATGGTAAACCCACCCGCGAACAACGCGCGAATTTTATCGAAATCAAAAATCGTTTCCATCAAGGCTGCATAATCGGAAACAGGGTCGACGATGTCCACCGCCATGCCTTCGATATGAAGCGTGCCAAGCGTTGACAGGTCGATATTGTCCGCGGCGACGATCTTGTAACAATCTATCGTTTGGGTTCGGGCGAAAATCTTGTCCGTTATGGCCTCCGACGCTGGTCCGCCATTTTTGCCATTATACTTTAACCCGAAGTCTGCGTCTGGCCCGCCAGGATTGTGACTGGCCGATAGGATTAGCCCACCGTCAGATTCCAGCAGGCGGATCAAATGAGACGCCGCGGGTGTAGAAAGGATGCCGTCTTGCCCAACAATACACCGAACGGCCCCATTGGCCGATGCCATCCGCAAAATGATCTGGATCGCATCGTCGTTAAAGAAGCGACCATCACCGCCCACGACCAACGTCTTTCCTTCGATCCCACCTATTCCATCAAAAATTGATTGAACATAATTTTCCAGAAAATGAGGCAATCGGAACACCGCCGTCTTTTTACGCAATCCACTAGTTCCGGGTTTCTGACCTTCAATGGGAGTCGTTCGAACAGTTTGCATTGGCATGGTGTAATCTCCGTTGGTCAAGGGTGAATTTTGCTTTATATAGCGTCGGCCTCATTGGTAAACACGACAACGCTGTCCGCATCAATATACGTGCCGTCTAAGGACTGATTGTGCGCAGTATCAAAACTACGCGTCCAGATATCCCCTTCACGCAAACCCGGCAGGATCACTTCAACCGCAGGGCCACGGTTCAGAACGACCAGCAATGCACGTTGGCGATTTACGTAAGTCGGCGATCCCGCAGCGGTGCGGAGTTCCGCAATCAAAGTTCCTAGATCAGAATTGTCCCAATCTGATTGCTGCATTAGTTTTCCATCAGCGCGTCGCCAGAACAGATCGGATTCTCCATCATATTTGCGTTGACGTGAATGCAGGAACCGCGTCTGGCGCAGGATCGGGTGTGACTTGCGTAAAACAATAGCCTGCTGGCAAAACTCCAAAAAATCTTTGTCGATGCCCGACCAATCAACCCAGCCGATTTCATTGTCCTGGCAATAGGCATTATTGTTACCCTGCTGCGAATTCCCCAACTCGTCACCGGCCAAGATCATCGGCGTGCCTTGCGACAGCATAAGTGTCGTGATCAGGTTTCGCTTGCGCTGTTGACGGGCCGCACGGATGGCGGGATCATCAGTCGGTCCTTCAACGCCCATATTGTCCGACTGGTTGTTGGAATGGCCATCGCGGTTGTCTTCGCCGTTGGCCAGATTATGTTTGCTATTATAGCTGACCGTATCTTGCAGCGTGAATCCATCGTGAGCAGTCACAAAGTTCAATGAACTGTTCGCGCGCCGCCCATCATGGTCAAAATAGGGTGCAGATCCTACCAAACGTTCAGCCATACGCGTAAACGTACCACTGCCCCTGCGCCAAAATTCTCGGGTGTCGTCGCGGTATTTATCATTCCATTCCAAAAACGGCGACGGATAGGCCCCCAATTGATACCCGCCCGGACCAATGTCCCACGGTTCAGCAATCAACTTGAAATCTCTGGGCTTGTTATGAAGTAGCGAAATGCGGAATTTTTTATCATCAATGT
>CALGEE010000461.1 GCA_937881525.1 uncultured Sphingomonadales bacterium
GTAGATGGCAGGGCGGTTCAATACTTGCGGCTATCCGACAACGCCAATCGGGCCGGTCGCGCTTCTCGCGAGAAGGTACCGCCTACTTTGCAGGAACTATCAAAGGCCCTGATTGCGATGCCGTCCGACACGGACATTGAAAAGCGCGACCGGGCTCTGTTCGCCTTCACCGTGATCACATGCGTCCGCGACGATGCTCTGGTTTCGCTCAAAATGAAGGATGTTGATGCTCAACGGAAAACAGTCTGGCAAGACCCGAAACACGTAAGGACGAAAAGGCGAAAAGGCATCAATACGCGGTTCGTCAGTCAGGTCATGCCGGAGGCGGAAGAGATCGTTCTGGACTGGCTAAAGTATGCTCAGGATGTCCTGGGGCTAAAGCCGAATGAACCGTTGTTCCCGAAGACTTTGGTTGAGAATGACGCTTCGACAATGGCTTTCAGGGCCAACGGGTTATCGCGAGAACACTGGGCGAATGCCCAGCCGGTCCGAGAAGTGTTCAAAGTTGCATTCCAGCGCGTGGGGCAACCTTACTATCACCCTCACCTTTTCCGGAAGACGGTTGTTAAATGGGCGCAGCAGAACTGTTCGCAGCTTGAGTTCAAGGCTTTAAGCCAGAACCTCGGCCATGAACACGCAATGACGACATATAATGCCTATGGCGATCTATCGGTCGATGAGCAGTTCCAAGTCATAGCAAAGATTGGCACGGCTCATGCCGATCTGGCGAACGTCCCTATGGACGCGATCTTGCAGGAGGTTGCTCGGCGCACATCAAAGTAATCATGTGCTTTGAATTAGTCGGCTTTGCGGCTCAAAGCGGATAGGAAACAGCTGCGCCCGCAACGCCTCCTTCTAGCCAGCTCCAGAAATCAATACAGCGGAGAGAAATGGTGCAAGAGGATTAGGTCGAATCCGCCACCTTAGCCTTTGCCTTTGCCAGTCGTTGTTTTTTTGATTCCTGAATCTGCCGTCGCTAAAACTTTTTCTTTAACTTTTTTGGGCTTTTTGGCTTCTCGATTGCCTCGTTGATTATTACCTTTAGCCATTATGGTACCCTCCGGGTGCTAAAAACTTAGGTCGTCAGACCTAAACGTGATCGATTTTCTCCCGCGAAATCGCTGGTTGCAAAATTACGAGGCTTCCGCATCAAGGGGGCCTAATCATGGTGTTAATTCAAGCGTGGCAACCGGGTGATGTCGCGTTTTGTCACTATTGTGGGTTAGCCCGTTATCCGCAATTCGGAGGATCATTTGTTCATAATCCATTTCTAGATTGAGTAAACAGGCTCGATAGAAATACCCCTTTCGAAGGCCCGGCATAAGGTTTGCCTCGATAAAGTGCGGGACCTGGTTAGCATCCATTTTAACATCAATGCGACCAAAAGATTTTCCGCCCAGTGCCTTAAAGGCAGCTTTTGCCAGATCAGAAAGTTGCTTGTGAACGAGGATGTCGGTGACTGCGGTGACCGTCTCACGGTCAAATTTCTTAATGTCGAAATCCAGAATGCGATCGCCATTTTTGTTTTCGTCCACGATAATTTCTATCGGCATTGCCGTCAGCTTCTGACTGGCGTTGTCTTCGAAAATGCCAACGCTGAATTCTCTGCCGGATAAGTAGGTTTCTACCAGGCAGGGTAATGCCTGAGACTGATGAATATCCATGACTTTTGAACGAAAGCTTTCAAAATCATAGACGATTGAGTTGGCATCAATTCCCCGGCTATCACCACCAGTTAGCGGCTTCACAAACAGCGGGTACTCCAGCGGGACGGACCCTGCCGTCGGGTGAGTGTCGGGGGCCGTTATAAAGTGACGGGCTGTTGCGACCCCTGAGTCGCGCATAATGTTTTTTGCCCGGCTTTTGTCTGACTCTCTATCGAGCGCTTTTCGGTTGGACGCCATATAGGCAATGCCATGACGGTCGAGAAAATCATTAAGCCACAGGTCGGTACCACTGAAATTGAAATATTTCACACCAGAGAATACGAGATCTGGCTTTCGCGTCGCCAATTTTATCAAGTCAGCTAAGGTGTTGATGCAGGTAATGACGACGCTTTCATAGCGACTGGACAGAATGCGTAAAATTAGGTTTTCGTCTAATCCGATGCCAATGGATTTTCTATTCTTGGTGACGTCTATGGCATCGGGAATAGTAACAATCTCGATCGTCTTGCTCGACTTCGTCGTCGTAATGGCCGTCGGAAGGATGGACGGCGGATGGTGTAGGCCTTGGTAAGGCGCTGGCAAAGCACCCAAGATCATTTCATCAGGAATGTTCGTCGCTTTCGCGTTAATTGTTTTCAAAGCACGCCTTTCTCTAGAGGGCATGAGCGGGTTCGCTCCATGGAAATGGAGCGGAACGGCGAAAGCTGCGGACACCGAAGGCGCCGCCGGGCTCACTTAATTTTAAGGTTAGGGTGTCCCGATCTATCTCGATCGCGATGCTTAAACAGCGTCAATTTGTATAGGCTTTAGCGCGCAACACCAACGATCATGTCAAGAAGGCGACCATGCAGTGGGCCAAAACCTCTAGGATGTAGCTATTATCGTCCAGTTCGTGGATAGAAATGTTCGACGCTGTATTTAAGAATACCACAGCGCCATCATGATATAAGGTCATGAGGCGTGGTTGCCGTCAAGGTGATTGTTTTCGGGGGTCGGCAGCATTCCTATGACAACACTGTTGGCGTCGATAGTTAGGGTCGCGTAACGGGAATTAAAGTCGCCGCTGAGAGGGCGAAGATTAGAGTGATCTCAATATGCTTCTAGCCGTAAAGCTCGACTATTTAGGGGGCTGTATTTTTCTGCAAGCCGCCGAGCGAAGCGTCTCCGAAACCAAATCATACGCCAATAATTAGCAACTCCAGTG
>CALGEE010000462.1 GCA_937881525.1 uncultured Sphingomonadales bacterium
TGCCGGATATTGATGATATACTAAAGAAGGCTACTATTCGTGTTTCTGAGACAAGATATGGCGACGATCTCGAAGGCGATGCTGCATCTATGGGGCATGGCGCACAACGGTCAGTGCAAATTGCGTTGATCAATGCCCTTGCTCAGATAAGAAGGGGTGGACTTGGGGTGATGGACCGAACCATCCTACTTCTAGTAGACGAACCTGAACTATATTTGCATCCACAAGCAATTGCAGTCGTTAAGACGGCTTTGAAACAACTTTCTCAAAATGGATTTCAGGTCGCGTTCACCACACATACTGGTGAGCTAATTGGTTCGGATGATGCGAGTAAGACGCTTATCATTCGTAGAAATGCCGATGATGGTTGTAGATGCTTACCTACGATGGAGGAAGTGGCTGCGATAATTGGTGATGCTGGGCAGCAAGCGGATACTCTTTTCGAGTTGTCGAACTCTAAAGAGTTTTTATTCTCCGACCGTGTAGTGTTGGTGGAAGGCAGAACTGAGACAGTCATTTTTCCTCATATTTACCATGCAGTTAACAGACGCTCACTTGCGGAGAGCAGGGTTGGGTTAATCAAACTGGACGGTTCCGGCAGCCTCAAAAAAGCGGGTGACGTACTTCGCGCTATGGGGCTCGAAGTGAAAATAATTGCTGACTTAGACTACGTGTTTAGGACTGCTCGACAAAATGGAATGTTGGGTGTGACAGATGAAAGATTTTATGAAATTCGCTCTATCTGTAGCCGGCTGGCTGACAAAGGCTGTTTTGTGCTTGCGGATGATGGATTTCCAAAAAAGAGTAAAATTTGTAGTGCTGAACAAGGCTTCGCTAGGCTAGCACAAGATGCAGATGCGAGTGCTATAATTGATACGTTCGTAGAAGATTTGCAGGAGATGCATATATGGATATGGTCGCGCGGATCCATCGAAGATCATATTGGAATTGAAGGTAAAAGTTTAACGGCTCAAAGACAGTTTGTTCAAAACCTTCAACAAAGTAACGATCTATCGTTTCTACCGGAAGCTGCATCGATTAGTGAAGCCGTCGCGTTTATTGACCGATGATTACTCATCCACCTTCCCCCGCATCGCCTTCACTTCCCCGCGCACCTTCTTCTCTTTCAGCCGCCGCTTGACCGACCCGTAGGTCGGTTTCGTGGCGACGCGGCGTTTGGGGACCACGGTGGCGGACAGGACCAGCTCGGCCAGCCTCTCGCGGGCGATGTCGCGGTTGCGGGCCTGGCTGCGGGTGTCCTGCACAAAGATCACGATGGCCCCGTCATTCGTCCAGCGCCGCCCCGCCAGCCGCCGCAGCCGCCGTTTCACCGGATCGGGCAGGTTGGGGGACCGTTCCGCCTCGAACCGCAGCTCGACCGCGGTGGACACCTTGTTCACGTTCTGCCCGCCGGGACCGGACGCGCGGGCAAAGCTTTCCGTCAGCTCCCAATCAGCAATCTCGATCTGGTCGGTGATGCGCATCTCGCCTCGCTTTGTTCGAAATACTCCCGCCGGAGGCCTCAAAGTCAAAAAGGGCTATCCGATCTGGATAGCCCTTTCCTGAATGTCGGAGGTGGGTCGGTTAGGATCTCCACCTTGGGGTTAATTCAGCCAAGGGCTGCCTTAGCTGCGCGCCCCCCAAGTTGTCCCGCCACACGTCTCCAGAACTTCATGATGCACTGGATCACCTCCTTTCAAATGTTTCGATATCTGTAGAGTCGCACAGATTTGGTATATTTCAAGTAAAAATATACCACCACTCGCGTTTATATTTGCGCCCGCTGCATTCGCCCAACAATCAGGCGGAATGGCAACAGGGCCAGCAGTGCGATGGTCAGCTTGACCCCCCAGTCCGCCACGGCGAGCGAGACCCACAGCGGCACCAGCGGCCCTGCGTTCAGGAACGGCACAGCGTCCTGCGCCCAGATGACTTCATCCGCCGCGGCTGCCGACAGCCCGTTGAACACCGCCGAAAACGCGATCGAGAAAAAGATCACCGTATCCACGGTGGACCCGACCAGCGTGCTGCCAAGCGGGGCTTTCCACCACGACCCGTCGCGCAGCCGGTTGAACACGGCGATGTCGAGCATTTGTGCCACGGCAAAGGCGGTCGCCGACCCGATCGCGACGCGCAATGCGACAGCGGGGAATTCGTATCCGTCGCCTTGCAGCATGATCTGGCTGCCGATCAGGCTACAGACAATCCCGACGACCAGCCCCGCGAACACGACCTTGCGCGCGGCTTGGGCGCCGTAGACGCGGTTCATGATGTCTGTGACAAGGAAGGCCAGCGGATAGGTGAATGCCCCCCATGTCAACAGACCGTCGAGGATCAGGAATTGCACAAGGATATTTGAGGCCACAACGATGGCGGCCATGGCGATAACGCCGGGAAGGATGCGTGTCATTTGAATGTTTCCGTTTTGACAAGGGTGCGGCACTTGGCCCCCAAAGGGGACAGCGCGACCTAACGCCCGCCTGTCAGTCCGTCAACCTGTATTCCACGATCTCGGTCCGCTGGAACGCGCGAAAGTTGTCGTCCGAGATCAGGGTCATCCGCAATCCCTGTTCGTCCTGCCAGATGCTGATACCCTCAAGGTTATCGTGCTGGCGCAGCCGCGTTTCCAAAAGGACCTCTTCGCTCCCGCCGGTCAGATCGAACCGCCGGACCCGGCTGCGAAACCCTATGCCAAGAAAATCCCGTTCCAGCACATAAAGCCGCCCGTCCGGCCCGATATCCGCGCCTGCGACCAGAAACGCGCCCCGCCGCGGGAGGCTGAACGGTTGGTCCCAGATGCCATTGCGCAGCCGGAAAACGGGGAATGGCTGCGTCGCGCCACCAGACCGTTCGGGGATGGTATAAAGCGTGCCATCGCTGTCGATGGCCAAGGCTTCCAGCGATGCATTGGTCTGCATCCCGTCAAACGCGGGCGTCGTCATCAGATCGGACCCGGGTGTGTCAATTGCGGCAAAGTTGCGGATGCCATGCGTCCATTCATAGGACACATAGATCGTCCCGTCGGCACCGGTGGCCAGCCCCTCACTGTCGCTTTCCGCGCGGGTCAGGGCGCGCCCGCCGGGGCCTGACATCGTGACGATGGGGCCTGCCGTGATACCGGCGATCTGGTCGCCAGACCGTGCAAACTGCCCGCTGACAAACACGGCGCGGTCGCTCAGAGCGAGGAAACTGTCCCCGTCATCTGATACTTCAATCGCGGAAAAGCCGCCAAAGCGCGGATCATCCAGAACCCAGACATGGCTGCCGATCAAGACAGGTTCTGACTGGGCGGGAAGGGCGAACCAGAGGGCGGGCAATAGTGCGGTCAGGCGCAAGGCGGGATCATTTCATTGGGGCGGGCGTCATAGCCGACCATAGTCTGGCAGGGTTAAGATCGCTTTACGCAGATCAGTTGGCGTTCAGCACGCCAAGGCATTGGCCCGGCAGGCTTGCCATCGTCAATTCACCCCGTGGCAGGGCAGGCGGTGCTGTCGGGTCAGGCGGTGGCGGGTTCAGGATGGTGTTCACCCAATCCTGTGCTTCGGCGCAGCCGTCACCGGCTGGCGGCGGGGCCTGATCGACGCAGGTCGCATCCCCTGCGGGGCAGTTCAGCCGGACGTGGAAATGGTAATGATGCCCGTACCAAGGCCGGACCTTGTTCAGCCAGCTGCGGTCGCCAGTCGCATTCTGGCACATTGCGACCTTGGCCCCTGGAAAGACAAAAATCCGCGCCGTGCGCGGGTCGGATGCTGCGGCGCGGATCAGCGCCTCGTGCTGCGGGGTCCAGTCGGTGTTGACATAGGCGCCGTTGGCCCGCCGCATCGAGATCGACGAAATCGCCTCGCGCTCGGCGCGCGAAAGATTTAGCCGTGTGGCGGGCAGCATCCAGATATCGGCGTCAAGCCCGGTCTGGTGGCTGGCATGGCCCGTCAGCATCGGCCCGCCGCGTGGTTGGCTCAGGTCGCCGACATAGATGCCGTTCCACCCCGGCAAGGTCGCGGCAAACCGGCTGAGGTCCTGTATATATTCTACGGTGACCGGCTGCGCCCAGTTGCGGTTGCGCGACAGGCGCATTGCCTGCCATGTCGGGCCGGTTTCAGGCAAGGCGACTGCGCCGGCCTGACAGCCTTGTGCGTAGCCGCCCAAAGCAGCGGGCGATTGCGCGGTCGGGCGCGGGGCCGCGCCGAACAACACCTTTGCCACGCGGGTGTCGCCTGCATTCTGCGTCACTGCGATCCGTGGTGTATCCTGCTGGCAAGCGGCCAGCCCCATGCTCAGGATGAGTGCTGCGGTCAGGCGGACCATGCGTCACGATCTCCGTTCTTGTTGACAGACCGTAGCAAGAAAAGCCCGATCACAAAAAGAAAGATGATCGGCAGGAAACCCAATTGGTTGCTGCCGGTCATGATTGTGAAAATCGTGATCAGCGCGGGGGCGAGGAATGCGGTCGCCTTGCCGGTCAGGGCGAACAGGCCAAACGCCTCGGCGGGACGATCGGGATGGGTGTGCCGCACCATCATCGACCGCGATGCGGAATATAGCGCGCCACCCGCCCCGCCGATGCAGACGCCGCAGAAATAGAACACCAGATCGGGGATCGGGGATCCTTGGGGCAGCGGGATGCCAAACATCGCCTGCCGCGACATGCCGACGATGATGACGGACACGCCGATCAGCACCCAGACGCAGGCGGTGATCACGGGTTTCGGCCCATAGCGCGCATCGCCCAGACCGCCCAGCCATGTCACGATCGCCGCCGCGATGGCCGCGATGATGCCAAAGACGCCGATCTGCATCGTCTGCCATTCCAGCACAAGTGCCGCATAGACCCCGCCGAATGCATAGACCGCGTTCAGCGCGTCCCGATAGAACATCGACCCCAACAGAAAGTTGAACAGGCTTTTGCGTTTCACCACGGATCGCAGCGTGTCGATCAATTCGCCCGTCACGGCGCGCAGGTTGGTGGATTGACGGATCGCATGGCGGTCGTCGCGGACAT
>CALGEE010000463.1 GCA_937881525.1 uncultured Sphingomonadales bacterium
TGTGGTATGATTTTACTGGCGACATTTAATCAAAGGAATATCAATGCGAGGTGGCAAACGTCAGGGATCAGGTAGGCCCGCAGGGACTCCAAATCGTGCCACAGAGGCCCATAAGGCTCGCATATGTGATCTTGCTAAAGATTACGCCGAAGCAGCCCTAGAGGCGCTTGTGAGTATTGCTAGAAATGGCGCAAGTGAGGCGGCAAGGGTTTCTGCTGCATGTGCCATCTTGGATCGCGCGTACGGTAAGCCACAGGCTCAGAAGGCCGTGGAAGTGGATCACGAGCCGATTGTGTTTCGTTGGGAGCGCTAAAGTTAACTAACCGCCGCGCTCCCAGTTTTTGTTGTCTTTTTATGTCAGAACCTGATCTGATGAGACCCGTCGATAGTTGCCGTCTAGTTGTTAGAAAAGCAATTTTTTAACGAAACCCCAAAACTCAAGGCAGAAACACTTCCTAATGGATGAGTTATTACTGCCGTAAAATAACTGTGGGCCTCATTTAAAACCGTTGGCGCTGCAACCGAAAAAGATAACCGGTTAGGGACAGTGCTTGTGCCTAATATGGCGGTGTCGCTGCTATACAAATCTGCTTCGACAGCAAGTCCTAGACGCCGGCTAATATTATCAAGCGGCGAATGAGTGTAGAGGCCATCCTTATTCCAGGAACGGGTCTGTTTTGGTAATTGCGCGGATTGGTGTTTGGATGTTAGCTCTGTGACTAATGAAAGGTCAAAAGATGAGTGATCTCCTATGTCTAAGCGCCACAGATGTGCTTCAAAATTTACGTCAGGGTCAGCTGTCGGCAGTTGAGCTTATGCAAGCCACTTTGGCGCGGATTGAGGAGCTAAATCCAAACTTCAATGCAATTGTCAGTCTGGCTGATCCGCAAAGCCTGTTAGAACAAGCCAAAGCTACAGATGCTGCCCCAAACAAAGGGCCGCTTCACGGTTTGCCTTTTGCGGTCAAAGATCTGGCGGATGTGGTTGGTTTCCCGACTTCGCAGGGATCGCCACTTTTTGCGGGCGCTCTACCTAAGGATGACGAGCCGATGGTGGCCCGACTGCGTGCGGCTGGAGCTATATTTATAGGCAAGACCAATACTCCCGAGTTTGGTTTAGGTTCGCACACCTTCAACTCTGTTTTTGGCGCGACGAAAAACCCTTATGATAACGCATTGTCGTCGGGTGGGTCGTCGGGCGGGGCTGCGGCGGCTTTGGCGCTTCGGATGGTGGCTTTGGCAGATGGTTCTGATATGATGGGAAGTCTGCGGAACCCAGCAGCGTGGAATAATATTTATGGCTTTCGTCCCACATGGTCTTTGGTGCCACCTAAGCCGGAGGGAGAGATTTTTTTTAACGAGCTTTCTACGCTCGGGCCAATGGCGCGCACGCCTCGAGATTTGGCGCTATTGCTGACGGTGCAGGCTGGCTTTGACGAGAGACTGCCCCATGGAATCGCGCCATGCGATTATAGAGCTGCAATGGGCAACCCACTTGGAGCGCCCAAAATTGGCTGGCTTGGAGATTGGGGCGGGGCTTACCAGATAGAGCCGGGCATTCTTGCGCTTTGCGAAAAAGCCTTAAACCAAATGAGCGATATTGGCGCCGAAGTCCAAACCCTTAAGGCCCCCTTTCCGGCCGATGCTATTTGGGACAGTTGGACAACCCTACGTTCCTGGATTGTCGCTATGGAACAAAGCACTACTTATGATGATTTGGAAAATCACATGCATATGAAGCCCGAGCTGCTGTGGGAAGTGGCGCGGGGGCTGGCATTAAGCGGTGCCGACATTCACAAGGCCAGTGTGATCAGGTCAGACTGGTATATCAAAGCTGAAAAATTGTTTAAACGCGTCAACTTTTTGGCTCTACCTTCGACCCAAGTTTGGCCTTTTCCTATTGATTGGCGTTTTCCGAAAACAATAAATGGTGTAGCTATGGATACTTATCATCGTTGGATGGAGGTTGTCGTTCCTGTTAGTCTCTTGGGCTTACCTTGTGTGAATGTCCCGGTCGGATTTGGGGCATTGGGTCTACCATGTGGAATGCAAATCTTTGGTCCGCGCGGTTCGGATAAAGCGCTCTTGAACTTTGCACAAAGCTGGCACTTGGCAACAGACTGGCCTAATGCCAATCCGCCCCTTCATTGCACAAAACGTACGCTATAGCTCTGATAGGTGATCGAGCTAAATATAGAACCGAATGCACACCAGAGGCGCGGGTAATCATTGCTAGCAATGGTGTTAAACTCTGCTTCTTGTGCTATTTTGAATCGGGCAGAGTGGGAAGCCACAGGCTTACAAAGCTGTTAAGGTGGATCACGAGCCGATTGTGTTTAGATCGATGTGTTGGCCATTGATTGGAAGCCAAGCATTTAGGTATTCTATATGGAATGGCTTTTGACAACCTTATTGCCTGAGTTTATTCGAACGTATGGTCTGATTGAATCCCCGTACTAATTTACAACCGTATACAACCGCTTTTCCACGCTAACGCGTCTCGCTGAATGTCTCGCTGATGATTTTGTGTATGTTGCCAATTTTCAGCTAACTTACTGATTTAATTGGCTCCGGCGGTAGGGATCGAACCTACGACCAATTGATTAACAGTCAACTG
>CALGEE010000464.1 GCA_937881525.1 uncultured Sphingomonadales bacterium
GGTTTTGATGCCTGTGCTGATCCCACAAAATTCCCAGCGGGTTTCATGAATATTTGCACCGGATCGTATGACATTCCTACAGCATTTCTTGAAGTCGACGGCGTCTATACAAACAAAGCCCCCGGCGGCGTTAGCTATCGTTGTTCATTCCGAGTGACCGAAGCCGTGTATTTCATCGAGCGCATGATCGAGGTCCTCGCTATCAAGTTGAACATGGACTCGGCTGAACTGCGACGGATCAATTTTATCAAGAAAGAGCAGTTCCCCTACAAAGCGGCTTTGGGCTGGGAATACGACAGCGGCGACTATCACACAGCATGGGACAAGGCGCTCAAGACGGTTGACTACGATGGGTTACGCGCTGAACAGGCGCAGCGAGTCGAAGATTTTAAGGCCGGCAAAACTCGCAAGTTGATGGGTATTGGCCTCAGTTTCTTTACGGAAATTGTTGGTGCTGGTCCGGTTAAAAATTGTGATATCCTTGGCCTCGGTATGTTCGATAGCTGTGAAATCCGTATCCACCCAACAGGTTCGGCGATTGCACGGCTTGGAACCATCAGCCAGGGTCAAGGGCACGCGACCACGTTTGCGCAAATCCTTGCGTCCGAGATTGGTTTGCCCGCGGATAGCATCACCATCGAGGAAGGTGACACCGACACCGCACCTTATGGGCTTGGCACATATGGCTCTCGCTCTACTCCGGTGGCAGGGGCTGCTACGGCCATGGCGGGGCGTAAAATCCGCGCCAAGGCACAGATGATTGCCGCGTATCTGCTAGAGGTTCACGACAACGATGTGGAATTCGACGTAGATCGTTTTGCCGTCAAAGGTGCTCCTGAAAAGTTCAAGACGATGAAGGAAATCGCCTTTGCGGCCTACAATCAGGCTATTCCAGGGTTGGAGCCAGGTCTGGAAGCGGTCAGCTATTACGACCCGCCCAACATGACCTATCCATTCGGGGCGTATGTCTGCGTCATGGACATTGATGTAGATACAGGTGTTCCGGAAATTCGCCGCTTCTATGCGCTGGATGACTGTGGTACGCGGATTAATCCGATGATCATCGAAGGTCAGGTGCACGGTGGTTTGACCGAAGCGCTCGCCGTCGCCCTGGGGCAAGAGATCGCCTACGACGACATGGGTAACGTCAAAACGGGGACATTGATGGACTTCTTCTTGCCGACCGCGTGGGAAGTGCCGAACTATGAAACGGACTTCACAGTCACCCCATCTCCGCACCATCCCATCGGTGCAAAAGGCGTCGGAGAAAGCCCGCACGTGGGAGGCGTTCCATGTTTTTCCAATGCGGTGCAGGATGCGTTCCGCCCGTTTGGGAATACCCACACGAACATGCCCCACGATCACTGGCGGATTTGGCGCACGGCCAATGAACTTGGCCTGCATGATTGATGGAAGCGATAGGGCGGGATCACACCCGCCCTTTGGGGAATTCTGATGACTTGGAAAGATCTGCAAACTGCCCTTGGCGGCGAAGGATACGTGGCTTCTGACGACCTGGCGGTTGCTTTGCAACTCGCCTTGTCATTAGGGCGGCCACTATTGCTCGAGGGGGCTGCCGGTGTTGGTAAAACCGAAATCGCGCGGGCGTTATCGGCGGTCAAAGACACAAAGCTGATCCGTTTGCAGTGCTACGAAGGGCTGGACGCCGCGCAGGCGATCTATGAATGGAACTATCAGCGTCAACTGCTCAGCATTCGTGCAGCTTCTGAGGACGGCGTCACGGGCAAAGCTGTTGAGGATCGCATTTTCTCGCGGGATTTCTTGCTGGAAAGACCGCTGCTTGCTGCGATAACGCAAGAGGCGCCACCTGTGTTGTTGATTGATGAGATTGACAGAGCGGATGAAGAATTCGAAGCCTATTTATTGGAAGTGCTGTCTGATTTTCAGATTTCCATCCCAGAATTGGGCACAATCACCGCGACAACGCGGCCTATCGTGATCTTGACGTCGAATGGCACACGCGATCTCTCGGACGCGCTAAGACGGCGTTGTCTTTATACCTACGTTGCATATCCTGAACGTGCGACTGAACTGGCAATATTGAAAGCGCGCTGTCCAGAGGTGGACGTGCGGCTAGGGGAACAGATCGTGGGATTTGTCCAGAAACTGCGCGGAGAAGACCTCGAAAAGACTCCCGGTATCGCAGAAATGCTGGACTTTGCCGCGGCTCTGATGGGGTTGGGTATTGCCGATTTGACCGCTGACCCGGCCGTTCTACAATCGACGCTGACTACTTTGCTAAAGACCCAGAGCGATAAAGCCCAGATAACGCCCGAGGTCGCAGGGCGTATCGCAGGCAAAGCGGCATGAGCCGTGTTACGAAATTTGCGGCCCGCGATCCTAGCCCATCTGCGCGCATCGTGGGCTTCATTGCGCACCTTCGCGAAAACGGTCTGCGGTTGGGCGTTGCTGAGGCAGACTTGGCCATGTCTGCACTTGTCGAGATTGACGCCATACAACCTGGCGACAGCCGCCGGGCTTTGCGCGCCGTATGCACAGGGTGCAAGGAAGAGGCCGAGCGGTTTGACGATCTGTTCGACAGTTACTGGATGGACATGGGTCGAGTTCGGCAAAAAGTTACTCCGTCGTTGAGCAATGCCGTAAACGACGGCGTCCATTCATCGAGTGACGCCACGGGCGAACACACGGGAAGTACCGGATCGGCGACTGCGCCAGATGGTCAGGAAGGTGCTGCTGACAGCGATGGGACTGGTAAACTGATCGCCTCGGAGAATCGCAACCTGAACCGTAGTGATCTACGTGATTTGGTGCGGCCCGAAGAAATTTCCGAGGCAGAGGATGTCGCCCGCCAGATCGGGGCTGCGTTGCGCGACAAACGCTCTCGTCGCCGCGTTGCTGCGCGCAAAGGCGATAGGTTGCATTTTCGCAAAACTATTCGCAGTAGCCTTGCCACGGGTGGTGAACCCCTGCGCCTTTTGCGCAAGCGTCGCCCCGATCGCACGCGCAAGATTGTGGCCTTGTGCGACGTGTCAGGGTCTATGTCCTTATATGCCCGAGTATTTCTAGCATTTTTGGCCGGGCTGATGCGGGCGGATACGGCGGCTGATGCCTATCTTTTTCACACGCGGCTTGTGCGAATTACCGAGGCACTGCGCGACAAAGATGCAATGCGTGCCATTGGACGCCTGTCATTGATGGCCGATGGATTCGGGGGGGGGTCAAAGATTGGGCAGTCTCTGATGCGCTTTGCGGACACTTACGCCAAACGGTTCGTCGATGGGCGCAGTGTCGTTCTGATCCTGTCGGACGGATATGACACAGAACCGCCAGCCATGATCGCTGCCGCGTTGGAAAAACTGCGAAAACGTGGCTGCAAAGTAATCTGGCTGAACCCTTTAAAAGGTTGGGCGGATTATGCGCCCATAGCAGAGGGAATGGCCGCCGCGCTTCCGTATCTGGACACCTTTAAAGCCGCAAACACACTCGCTGATCTGGCAGCGCTTGAACATGATCTGGTTTCCCTTTGACACAAGCCGAAATCTTCTCAACTGATTTGTCCATGGCCGCGCAGCAATTACGCGACAAGGATGAACCTTTTGCCTTTGCGACTATTGTGCGCACGGCCGGATCAACTGCAGCCAAACCGGGAGCGAAGGCGCTGCTCAGCGCGGATGGAACGATCTTGCAAGGCTGGCTCGGTGGTGGCTGCACCCGTGGTGCCGTAAAGCGGGCAACCCTTCAGGCCCTGCGTGACGGCAAACCGCAACTTGTGTCAGTCGCGCCCGAAGACCTTTTGGCTAAAAAGGGTATCGCCGCTGGCGACACTATCGACGGTACGCGGTTTGCCCGCAATGGCTGCCCTTCTCGCGGGACAGTCGACATATTCATCGAACCTTGTCTGCCCGCACCGCAGCTTGTGGTTTTAGGTGCGTCACCCGTCGCACAAGCACTCAGTTCCTTTGCGCCGCAATTTCATTGGTCGGTCGCCGCAACCTTGGCGCAGAAGAAGCCACATCAACAGCAATTTGTTGTCGTTGCCACCCAAGGACAGGGCGACCTTGATGCACTGAAATCTGCACTGAGCGAAAAAAAAGATCATGTGGCGTTTGTTGGAAGTCGCCGCAAATACGCTGTACTTGCTGAAAAGCTTGTGGCAGCGGGGATTGATCGCTCACTCATTGAAACCGTTCAAGCGCCCGCAGGTCTGAATTTAGGTGCCGTAACACCCGAGGAGATCGCTTTGTCGATACTTGCACAGTTTGTTCAGATCAGGCGTATGGCGGTGAAACCAAGCCATGCGTGATGTGATCGGGATCATACTGGCCGGCGGTCTTTCACAACGTATGGGAGCGCGGAACAAGCTGCTTTTGCCAGTGAATGGTGTGCCCATGGTTCGCCACATGGTGCAAAACTATGCTGCGGTCGCGACTTGTGTCATCGTGGTGACAGGGCATGAGGCCGGCGAAATAGAGGCCGCGCTTGCTGGCACGAATGTCGTGTTCGTGTTCAATCCGGGTTTCGCCGAAGGGCAGCAAACCTCTGTCGTTTGCGGGTTGCGGGCAGCTGGCGCGGATGGGGTGGTGCTGATGGGGCTTGGCGATCAGCCGCAACTCACGGCAGATGACTTGCGCGCTTTGCTTGACGCACATCAGGTTGCCGATCCGGCGCGCATTTCGATCCCGACGGCAGATGGACGAAGAGGCAACCCGATTGTGATTCCTGCAGAATTGCGTGCGCGCCTCTTGGTCGACGGCAAATCACCCGGTTGCAAAGCATTTACGCGTGCGCATCCCAAATATGTGCAGTTCCACCAGATGAAAGCTGCAGGCTTTTATGCCG
>CALGEE010000465.1 GCA_937881525.1 uncultured Sphingomonadales bacterium
GTGTTGGGCTAAAGCAGTCATTCATTAAAATTGCGGCGAAGGGCTTTTTGAGCCCTTGTAACATTTTTCTGGGTCGCAGCGAATGTCTGGTTCCGGGCATCTATCAAATCTAGTCAAACTGAGTTGCCCCCAGTTTCGTCACCCGAAACCGTCATCAATGTCGCTTTTTTAACAGACGACAATCGATGATTGTCCAATCGTTGTGATATGAATCAAGAAGCCGTCTATCAAACCCTGTTGCGTACAACGCAAGACGCCTACGCCGGAAATGCCGAGATGACGGGTTTTACGCCGTTTCCAGATGATATCGTCCGCCAAGCCGTCACGCCATTTCATAGCACGTGCTGCGATGTCTTTTGTGAGGACAAAAAGTTGGTCTCTCAAAAGTACCCAGCACTTCAGGATGCCATTCGCGCGGCAAGCGACGCGGTTCATTGGCGCCAAACCTATAAAGACACCGACATTGGTGACGACTTCATGGACCAGTTCGCGTGCTACTGCATCATTGGCGAAAACGCCCCGTTCATGTCGGCGGCAATACGGCTATTTATGGTCTATATGCCGCCTCACTTCTATTATCCTTGGCACCACCACCCCGCAGAAGAGATGTATTTGGTTGTATCCGGCAACGGGGTGTTCAAACGCAAAGACTGCCCCGACGAGAGGCTCACCGAAGGTGAAACATCGTTTCACCAAAGCAACCAGCCGCATGCGATGGAAACCTTGGATGATCCGGTGCTTTGCCTTGTCGCGTGGCGCGATGATTTTGAAACGCAGCCAGTTTTAACCCCGCCATCAGATATGTCCTGAGGTTGCTATGACACACGACACTGACCCAAAGCCGATAAGCAAAGAGTGGAACTATCACCCTGATCTTCCACTTGCTGACCTCTCAATTTTCAAATGGCCGCCTGATCCACACTTTCTTGGCCGGTGGGTATTGCGCAACTGGCTGACGTTAAGCGAGCGGGTTATGATGGTCGGCTTGGCGACGCTCTGCTGGTTGTTCCTTTATCCGTCGCTTGGAACAGCAAAGACGCTCGCGTTTGGCTGGGTCTTTCAGGTTTGGCTGGTGAACTTGGGGCTGATGATTTGCATCGCGGGCGGGCTGCACTGGTTCTTTTATGTCCGGCGCGGGCAAGGCAAAGCGCTGAAATTCGATCACCGAGAACCGGCAAAAGGTAACAGCCTTTGGAATTTTTCCAACCAAGTGCATGACAACATGTTCTGGTCGCTTGGCAGTGGCGTGCTGCAACTTACCATGTTCCAAGTCGTCATTATGTGGCTGATGGCAAACGAATACGTTCCGACGATCAGTTTGGCCTCCAATCCGATCCTGTTTGTTGCCGGATTGGTTTTGCTGCCAATCTGGTCAGCGTTTCATTTTTATTGGGTGCATCGGCTTTTGCATGTACCGTTCATTTATAAGCATGTCCATTCGTTGCACCACCGCAATGTCAATATTGGGCCGTGGTCCGGGCTCTCCATGCATCCCGTTGAGCATCTGCTCTACCTGTCCTCACTTTTGATCCATTGCGTGTTCCCTAGCCATCTGATCCTTTTGTATTTCCATGTGATCTATCTTGGACCGGGGGCGGCGATGACCCATACTGGCTACGAAGACTTGCTTGTCAGGGACAAACGCAGATTGGCGTTGGGAACGTTCTATCACCAGCTGCATCATCGCTATTACGAGTGCAACTATGGTAATCAAGAAATGCCTTGGGACCGTTGGTTTGGAACATTTCATGATGGCAGCGACGATGAAACTCAAGCTACGCGAACACGGAAGAGGACAATGTACCGCAATATTTGATGAGACATATTCTATGTGGCACCGAGAGACCCTATCGGACTTAAGGTGCTAAAAATACCATGTGGCTGTATCAGCGGCATATTCCGCCTTTTGCATCGCGCCCTTCGAAAGCGGACATCGGTACAACCGTTTTGAATGCACATTGAGTCCCGCACTCTGTGAGTTCAGGCAGGGCGCAGCGAACGGCATGCGTTCCCGAAC
>CALGEE010000466.1 GCA_937881525.1 uncultured Sphingomonadales bacterium
CTTGAGACATCCAGCCGGATGCGGTGTCCTTTTTGAAACAGTATCCCCGTCGGGTTAAGTGCAATCGAAAGCTCATAGACTTCATCAGGGTTTAGTGGTGGCGCTGAGGTGTCATAGCCGTCACGATACCGACAGCGAATAATCCCATAGGTGACATTGACTGCGCTCCCGTCAGGGTGGACGTCGATCAGTTTTGCGGTGAAATCTGTGTCCGGCGCATCACTGCCAACCCAAATGACCAGACGCACAGGGCCTGTGACCTGCAAGTCCTGCTCCAGTATTGGGGTCTGATAGACAAGTACGTCCTGGCGGTTGTTGTTTGGCGACTGCCAATGCGGTTCCATCTGGACGTCTTTGCTCATCAGGCTCATCACCGGATCACGCGGGTCATATGTATATTTGTCAACCGGTTCGGCGTCGGGGGCATTCATCGACAAGCCTCCATCGCCAGAGGAAGTATTCGCTGAGCCGTCGCTGTGTAGGAAATAGTCCGTCAATACGGCGCGCTTTGGAGGCCATTCATGTTCATCGTGCCAACGGTTTTCTCCCATGATGAACACGCGGACTGGCGCTTTTGCGGTCGGTTCCAGCCCTTTCAGGGTTAGATCGCACCACTCCAGCAACAATTCCTCGTAAAGTGCTTCGGCCTCGGACCCAAAATCCAGAACGCCTTGATTTCGCGTCAATACCCCCATGCCATGCCCCCAAGGACCGACGATCAGCCGATGCTTTCCACGCAAGTGTTCGGGGCCATTTTCTTCCATCCCCTCATATTGCTCGATCGCGCCAATGATCCGGTCATACCAACCCGTCACTGAGCAGGTGGGCACATCAACTTCCGGGTGTATTTCGTCAAAGCCCCAGGTCTCGCGGTCCTGAATGCGCATGTAATCTTTCAGCTGCGGCGTAAGCGAAGCGAAGGCATGGTCAGGAATTTCGTCCAACGGCAGGAACCAGATCCATTTGAAACGTTCTACATCGTACCATAACGCGTCTGCTTCATCGCGATTGGCAGGGCCGCTCAGATCGCCCTCGCGGAGGCGGGCATCTGCGGCCTGTTGATACATCCAGTGCAGGCGCCTCCCAGTTTCAAGAATGCCACGAGTATTGTCGAGAATACGCGCCGCCATGCCTGACCCAAACAGCGATATCAGATGTGGCGGTTTGGTTGGCGCGGCCATCCAGCTGGACCATGACGAATAGGAATGTCCCCAGATACAAACCTTGCCATCAGAACCCGCAAGCCCTGCAGCCCATTCGACGGAATCGTATCCGTCTTCGGCATCTGTCGTTGTCTCGCGGCCGTTTCGCGCCAGATGAAAGGTGCCATCTGAACAGTAGCGCCCCCGAATATCCTGCAAGACACAGATGTAACCCTGCGTTGCCATGAATTTCGCCACCCGTTTATAGATCGGTCGAGTTTTGTCGTAGGGCGTACGGCTGATCAAGACGGGAAAGCTGCCGTCAGACAACGGGCGGAAAACATCCGCCCGCAGAATTGTGCCGTCACGCATGGCCGCCTCGACGTTTTTGTCGATTATAACTTCGTATGGCATGGCGGTCCCTGTCTTGTCACGGCGCATTGCGGCTTATTAGAAGACGGCGCCGGTAAAACCGACGCCGTCTTTCGATCAAGTTACGTGGCTTACTTCCAATGTGCCATATAGAAATGTGGGTTGCCGCCAGCATCCGTCACAAAATCCAGTTCACCCGATGCAACATAGTTCATGTTATCCGAGAACAAAGGCAGTGCATAAGATTCGGATGCAACCTTGTGCAAAGCCTTGTGCAGCAACTCGCGCCGAGCTTCGACATCTGTCGTCATGTTGGCTTCCACAAGCCACCCGGCCAATTCGCTGTCCCGAACCAAGTCTCGGTCGGTCAAGCCAAAGAACTCGGGAACAAAGTTGCCGACATCGGCAACCTGCGATCCGATGGAACCGTAGATCAATGGGCGCTGACCGGCAAACCATTCTTCCTTCAGTGGGGCCAGCTTCACATAGTTGATCTCAGCCTTGATTCCGACTTCGCCCAGAAAATTCTGGATTGCTTCGACATAGGGCCGGTCGCGCCAACCGGACAGATTGGTGCTGAAGCCGTCCGGATACCCAGCCTCGGCAAGCAGCGCTCGGGCCTTGTCAGGGTCATAATCGTAAGTGACGGCGTCTTGCGGACAGCCAAAGTCTTTGGAAAAGCAGAATGCATTTTGGACGGCAGCACCACCCCCGACAAATGCGTCGACCATGCCCTGCCTGTCGATGGCATGAGAAATCGCTTGACGCACCAGCTTGTTCTTGTAGGGAGAATCTTCGCCATTTCGGCCTGCCGCGTCCATGACCATATAAAACAGTCGCGACGTTGCCTCGCCTCTGACAACCAAGCCATCATAACCCGACATTTCAGACGCTTGGTCTGCTGGCACCTTGTAGATCCAGTCCAAGCCGCCGCTCAATATCTCAGCTATCTGGGTCGATGGATCGGGAATAATTCGTACCATCAGAGTTTTGATCGAAGCGGTTCCTTTTGGCCCGTCTGCAAAATAAGCGTCGTTGCGCTCTAGCGTATAAGCGCTACCAGTTTCCATGCTGGCCACCTTGTATGGACCTGTACCAATGGGCGTAATGTTCATCGCTCCTGCACCGTTTACGGCATAGATGTCTGTGGGATATATCGGGAAGCTGGTCAAGAACCGCGCCGCCATGGCATTTGGTGCCTGCATTTGAATACGCACCGTGTGACTGTCGACCTTTTCGACAGACTTGATCCATTTTTTGTCCGCAATGGTCTTGGCGCCGTTGTCGGAATTGGTGATCCAGTTCAGCGTGTAGATCACGTCATCAGCATCGAACGCACTGCCATCGTGAAATGTTACGCCCTTACGCAGCACAAGTTCCATGGTCGTTTCATCGGG
>CALGEE010000467.1 GCA_937881525.1 uncultured Sphingomonadales bacterium
ATTTGCGCCTGAATGCTGACATCCAAGGCCGTGGTCGGTTCATCCGCGATGATGAACTCTGGCTCGCACATTAGCATCATGGCGATCATCACGCGCTGGCGAAGACCGCCAGAGAGTTGATGCGGGAATTGGTCAATCCGGGTGGCCGCCGCAGGGATACCTACTTTTTGCAGCCAGAAAGCCGCCTTTTCAAACGCCAGTTTTCGAGATGCGCCTCGGTGCCGGGTTAGCATTTCGGCCATTTGTTCCCCAATGGTCAGGCTGGGGTTGAGCGACGTCATCGGCTCTTGAAAAATCATCGCCATATGGCTGCCACGCACATCGGCCATGGCGCGGGGGCCAAGCGCCATCAGATCGGTACCGCCGAGCTCCAAGCGCGCTGCCCGGCGTGTCGCGGACCCCGGTAACAGCCCCATCAACCCAAGTGAGGTTATGGATTTTCCCGACCCGGACTCCCCGACAATACACAAGGTCTTGCCACGCTCGACGGTAAAGCTGACATCGCGCACGGCGTGAATTGTGCCGCGTGCGGTGGTGATATCGATGGACAGTCCCTCGACGTTGACAAACGGATCGACGGTCATCAGCATCACCTCTTTTCAGGCGCGGTTACATCGCGCATGCCATCACCAAGCAGGTTTATCGCCAGCACCACCACCAACAGCGCCACGCCAGGGATCATCACCAGCCAAGGCTTAAAGAACAAATGCTGTTTGCCCTCGGCAATCATGATGCCCCAGGACGGTGTCGGTGGTTGGACCCCGACACCCAGGAAAGAAAGCGCCGCCTCGATCAGAATGGCGGATGCCATGGTCAGCGTCAGCACAACGATGATCTGGTTCAGTACATTCGGAAGAACTTCCGTCAACAAAATCCGAAAGGTGGAGCAGCCAACGGTTTCGGCAGCGGTGATATAGTCCATGCCACGGATCTGCATTGTCGTCGCCCTTGTCACTACGGCAAACTGATGCCAAAGCAAAAGTCCCAGAACAAGGATGACGATCTGCAAGGACCCGCCAACAAGCTGCACGACTGCCAGGGCTACAAGGATCGTTGGGATCGACAGCTTGACCGTCACAAGGAACATCACGACAGAGTCCGTGCGCCCGCCAAAATACCCGGCAAGAACACCCAGAAACGTACCGATACTGCCTGAGATCAACGCCGTGGTGAATCCGATCAGCAGCGACACCCGAGCGCCATAAAGCAAGCGGGCAAGGTAGTCGCGCCCCAGATGATCGGTGCCCAAGACATGATCGGCACTCCCCCGCTCCATCCAGAACGGTGGCTGCAGACGCCCGGACAAAGATTGCTGGAGCGGGTCATATTGCGTGATGAAGGGAGCAAAAACTGCCGCCAGAACCACGACTACCAGTATCAAACCGCCGATCATCACACCTTTGTGGTGCAGCATCCGCCCGACCAGCAATCGCCACGGCTCAGCTTCGCGTTTCGGGATTTCGAAGCTCTCGCTGACATCACTCATCTCACAAAATCCTTATGCGCGGGTCGATATATGCATTGGCGATATCCGACAGGGCCGAGAAGATAATAAAGAAACTTGAAAACAGGATTATGATTGCCTGCATTGTCGGGATGTCAGATCGCAGAATGGACTCGTAAGCCAGACTGCCGAGGCCGTGCAGGGCAAAGACTGCCTCAACCACAATTGAACCTCCCAGCATATGCGCGGCCTGAATGGCAGCCACCGAAACCACAGGAACTACAGCATTGCGCAGAGCGTGTTTGACATAAACTTGACGAGGCAACATGCCCTTGGCCCATGCGGTGCGGATGTAATCCGAGCCGAGCACCTCCAGCATTCCTGTCCGGGTAAGCCGCATGATCGCAGGCACGGCATTGGTCCCTAATACGATCATCGGCATTATGAACGATTGAATACCCTCGGTTCCCGATGCGGGTAGCAGTCGGAGTTGGACGGACATGACATAAATCAGCAGAAGACCGAACCAGAAATTGGGGATCGCCTGCCCAAAGACGGCGACCGAAAGCGATAGACGGTCGATTAGGGTATTGGGGTAGATCGCCGCTATGACCCCCAAAGGAATGCCCAGAACCAACGCGAAGATAATTGAGAGCGAGCCCAGCTTAATCGTAATGGGAAGACGGTCAGCAATCAGGCTGCGCACCTCCAGACCGAAGTAAGGGCTAACACCAAGATCGCCGCGAACCGCCTTTGACAACCAGTCCGCATATTGGACGTAAAGCGGGCGGTCGAACCCATAGGCGATGCGAAGCGACTGGATCTCTTCGGCAGAGGCATCTTCACCGGCAATGGCAATCGCGGGATCGGTCGCGATGTGCAGCAAGCCAAAGGTAAGGATCGAGACACAAACAGCCACCGAGATAGCAAGCAGAATGCGCCGGATGAGGAACTTAAGCATATTGATGCACCTACTTTCTCTGTCGGGTTGGCCGAAAAGTGATGTAACATCCCGTTCGTCAGATCCACCGCCTGTCCTCTTGTCGAAAACGTACGACGCCTGTCCGGCCGTGCCTAGATTACCTCACAAGTGCTAGCGGAAGGGCACGTTCTATAAAAGCTGAATTATGCAATTATCTCTTCGAGAATATCGTAGGGTGAAATGAGAGATGTGCGGTCAGAGTTTGGCGCAAACTTCGTGAAGGCACCCGACAAAAGCATCACGCGCCGGATGAGGTGTTGAACCATGAGACGCGAAATAACCCAGTTTTTCCTGTACATTAGCTGTCCAGGGTAGAACCGCCAGGCTTTCTGCCATCGCTGGAACCATCCCGATCCGGTCGGTCAGGGTGAAGCCTAGACCAGCCATGGCCATTCTGATTGCGGCCGAGCTGCTGGAAACCTCGTGCGTGATAGGCAATTCATGTCCAGACCGCCTGAACTCATCGTCCACGACTTTGCGGAGCAACGTCGTTTCATCCAGCGCAATATAGGTCTCACCCACAAGATCCTCTGCCGTAATCGACGTAAGGCTCGCAAGTCTGTGATCCTTGCCTACGACGACACAAACATCGAGATTGGCAAGATGCTGCGCCTGAACACCTTCCACGGGCAAAGGCAGCGCCGATATTCCTACATCATATAGATCGTGCAAGATGCGGCGCCCCAAGTGCCTGCGCGGATGTACTTCCAGTTTCATCCCCACCAAGGGTTCAAGATTGGCCAGCTGGATCATCGCGGGCACAACAAGCCCGTTCACAAGGCGTGGATGGCAGATAATCCGCAATGGGCGAAGCCGCTCTGACTTAATCTGCCGAAACACCATCGGGATTTCGTCAATGGATGACAGAATCCGCAACGCTTCAGGATAAAACGACTCCCCCTCGGCGGTTGGCAGAAGGCGCTTCTTGTCACGGTGGAAAAGCGTGACCTTGTATTCATATTCAAGGATTTGAATCAGGCGACTGGCAGCCGACTGGCTAAGGTTCATCTTCGCCGCGGCCTGAGCAAGCGTCCCTTCTTCCATGACATTGATAAAGACACGCAGGCTTTTGATATTCATAGATCGATTTTCCCGAAGAGTTACACAGTGGTTACATAAAATCGGATGTTAACCGCCATAAGTCGGCGCTGTCCAGCAGAGCTGGCCTAGCGAGGGATAACAGGCAAAATCAGCCGAGAAGGGCGATTTGCGTCGTGATACACAGTTTGCTGAGCAGTTCGCAGTTCGGCGTCGGCCCAAAAATTGGCACCCGTGTTATGATTGCGATCAAAATTCGGAAAATCGCTACTTGAGACATCCAGCCGGATGCGGTGTCCTTTTTGAAACAGTATCCCCGTCGGGT
>CALGEE010000468.1 GCA_937881525.1 uncultured Sphingomonadales bacterium
GATCCTTTCATCCAAACGGATAAACCTTGCCGTTGCCATCACCGACCGTCTGATTACCCTTCGATATCCGAGCAGCCAAGGCAGACGAGACGGTCTGCCCGGCATTTTGCAGATCTGTGTGCTACCATCGGCGTACCGCGCGCCAACGTGACGCTCGCAACATTTTCAAGCGCGATTGCCGAGGCGGCCGGGGAGAGTTGGGGGGCGTTGATCATAGCAGACGCGCCTAATGATGCTGCATTGTTGAAAGCCATCCAAGGACAGTTTACACCGACGCATTGCCAAGACGAACACGGCGCGCCTATTGAAGGACTGATATCAGCGATTATCCAACGGCACAGTCCGCTTCGGCTGGCAGGATGAAATTCAAGCATTTCATGCTTCTTCTTTTGGTCACCTTTACCGGCGGTGCGGCCGCCACATAGTGGCTGGCTGATAGCTTTGGCATTCTCGCGCCGTCGTAACACGAAGTGGCGGAGGCAGAAAACATGGCGGCGCCTGTGCCTTTGGGCAAATCCGCACCTGCAATGTTGCCTGCCACTGGTAAAATGGCGCAGGTCGAAGGCCAATCGGTTCCGGTTTATGTAACGGACCCCGCGATATCGGGTGACGCAGTGCGCGGTGAAGGGCTGCCGCTGACATTTGCCGTGCGCCCTGCGCTCGATAGTGGCGCGCCCTTGGGATATCTGGCTGAACAGCTTAGGCTTCGTTTTGGCGCAACGCAGCCGCAGGCGGTTGCAACTATTATTTCTGCAGCGCAGGCGCCCGTCACCATCGATAAACTGCAGACAGAGCTTAGCGCGCTAGCGCCGATATTGGTCACTGGTAATCGCGATAATGGGGCCTGGGAAACCTTAAGGGGTCAGTTTTCGCAGCTTTTCGTGGTGCGCCGCGATGATAGGTCGACGCGCACCCCGGAACAGCGTATGATCCGCGCGCAAGCTTTTGTGGAGGCGGGCAATCTGTCAGCGGCCTGTCGGAGGTCACCGCGATGCCGGGTGCCCCTGCGGCCCAGCCGTGGATGATCCGCGCGAAACGTTATGCCGATGCCCGTAAGGGCCTTGATCGTTTGGAACAAATGGCTTTGATCCGCCCTGTGATCTTGCCAGTTACTATGTCAGCACCCGCTCAGGTGCCTACTTCTGGCGCTTCGGCAACGCGGTGACGCTCGTCCATTCGGCCTTTGCGTCACCTCAACTATCTAAAACATGCCGGGTTTGATTG
>CALGEE010000469.1 GCA_937881525.1 uncultured Sphingomonadales bacterium
CACAGCAGGAGCGAAGAATAAATCTAGCGGTGCTTCGTCAATCGACGGGGCAGGGGTCGACCCGCTGTTAGTGGTTGAATGAAAATGCCACGGCGCATCCATATGCGTCCCATTGTGCGTGGACAAGGTCAGGCTCTCTACCGCCCATCCTTCGCCATCGGGAAGGTCCTCTTTGGTCAGCCCCGGGAAGAACATCGCGATTTGCTCCCACGTGTTTTCATGGGTCATGTAAGTGATTTGCGGCCGCATCACGGGCGGATCGGACACCACGTCGTTGGTAATAGGGATTGAGAGGTCTATAAATTGCGGCATAAAGTGTCTCCTCCCGACATAGGCTAATGCCGCTTGTGGATAAGCGCAACAAGCCGCTTGAACACTTTAAGATTGGCATTAAGACACACATATAGGGTTTATAGGGGAACATCATGGCCAGTGCCGCCGATACCGAAGTCACACTTGATCCGCAGCGCGATCGTCTTGTTATCACGGCATCATCGCTAGGTACCGTGTTCGAATGGTATGATTTCTTCGTATACGGCATATTGGCAGCGTTGATCGGGAAGCTGTTTTTTCCCGCCGACAACCCTACCGCTGCGACATTGGCGTCGCTTGCAATTTTTGGTGCAGGTTTCGGCGTGCGGCCGTTCGGCGCGATATTGTTTGGATATTTCGGCGACAAAATTGGCCGAAAATATACGTTTCTTGTCACAATCACCCTGATGGGCGTTGCCACTGCAGCGATCGGTTTGCTGCCGACTTTTGAAACTGCGGGTGTCTGGGCGGCAGGGTTGCTCTTGCTCATGCGCTGTCTTCAGGGACTTGCGCTTGGTGGGGAATATGGCGGTGCTGCAATCTATGTCGCCGAACATGCGCCTGATGGCAAACGCGGGCAATATACCAGCTGGATTCAGGTATCTGTTGCGGGCGGTTTTCTACTCGCAGTTATTGTCGTGCTGATCACCCGCCAATCCATGAGCACGGAGGCGTTTGAAGCTTGGGGTTGGCGTGTGCCGTTTCTGACATCGATTGGCCTGCTGGCGGTTTCTCTCTACATGCGGCTCAAACTGTCGGAGAGCCCGGTTTTCAAGGCCATGAAGGCCGCTGGAACCACTTCCAAAAACCCGTTTTTGGAGAGCTTCCAATATCCAGGCAATATTGGTCGCCTCTTCGTCGCCTTGTTTGGTGTAGCTGCTGGTTTGACCGTCATTTATTACACCTCACAATTCGGCACCTTATACTTCCTCACGGGGGCCGCCCGGGTTCCGGAAACGGATGCTCTGCTGTATATGGCTGTGGGCGCTGCCTTGGCTGCGCCAACCTATGTGGCTTGTGGCTGGCTGTCAGATAAATGGGGCCGGAAACGTCTCCTTCTCCTCGGTTATAGTCTATCGATTGTGGGTGTATTTCCGATTTTCTGGATGATGGCGGATGCAGCCAACCCAGCGCTTGCGCGGGCCACAGCGAGCAACCCTGTTACCTTGTCGATGCCCGAATGTGATTTCAATGTCCTCAATCGTGTGCATGAAAGTGAATGCGGGCAGGCGCTAAATTTTCTAACGAAGCGCGGCATTGCTTACAGCAAGCAGGCCGGAGCGACTGTATCCCTGAATGTCGGAAACACTCAGTTGCAAGGTTTTGACGAAAAGGCGTATGTCGCGGCGTTAGAAAAGGCGGGCTATCCCGATAAGTCCGACCCTGCGCAACGTCAGCCATGGAAAATCATACTGGCGGTGTTCCTGATGGTAGCCTTGTCGGGGATGACCTACGGCCAAGTCGCGGCGATCCTTGTGGAAATGTTTCCGGCGAAAATCCGATACACGTCCATGTCGATACCCTATCATATTGGCGCAGGCTATTTTGGCGGGTTCTTGCCTTATATTTCTCAGTATATCGTGGCTCAGACGGGGCAACCATTCTCCGGACTTTGGTACACCGTAGGGGTTACCGCTTTGGCGTTTGTTGTTGCGTTGATCTGGCTGCCGGAAACTTCGGGAAAGACCAAGCTGGATTGACAGGCGCAGGGGCAGGGGCGAGAGGCGGTTAATGACGGTTTTTGAGCCCCCCTTGCGTCTAACTCTTGATGGATCTGCGTTGGTTTCCAACTGGCGGGCGCTCGATCAACGCAGCGGCGCTGCTCGTGCCGGAGCCGCTGTTAAGGCGGACGCTTATGGCCTTGGTGCGCGTGAAGTTGTCGCGCGGTTGCGTGATGCAGGGTGCCGCGACTTTTTCGTTGCCCATTGGGGCGAAGCAGAAGCGATCGCAGATCTCATTCCACTCGAATGGATAGCAGTCTTAAACGGTATATCATCAGCCGAGGTTCCCGGAGCGCGCGCTTTGGGCGCTATCCCGGTTTTGAACACGCTTGAACAAGTGGCTTTATGGCGGGCATCAGACGGGGGGCGTTGCCACATCATGTTCGACAGCGGCATTAACCGCTTGGGACTGGGGCCAGAACAACTCACGGCCGCAGCAGTTCAGGGCGTTGAGGTTGATTTGCTGCTGTCGCATTTAGCCTCAGCCGACGCAGACGTGGCGCAGAACAGCGCACAGCTTTCAAATTTTCAGTCTGTTATAACTACCGTCGAAGCCAAACGGTTTAGCTTGGCTAACAGCGCTGGCATTATGCTGGGCGATGACTATCATTTCGACCTAACCCGCCCAGGCCTCAGCCTTTACGGTGGGATCGCACGCGCGGAAATGGCGGCCTTCATAAAACCGGTGGTCGCGCTTTCGGCAAGGCTGCTTCAGGTGCGCGATGTTCCAGCTGGAACACCGATTGGGTATAATGCTATCCATATCTGCAATGCGGACACGCGCGTTGGCACGATTTCGATTGGCTATGCCGATGGCTATTTGCGGGCTTTTTCCGGCAAGGGAAGTGCGCGTGTAGGCGGACACAATGCCCCTGTTATCGGCCGCGTGTCGATGGACTTGGTAACGTTGGACCTAACTACCACGCCCGACATACGCGAAGGTGATTGGGTAGAATTAGAATATGATCTGATATCTACATCCGCGCTAACTGGGCTGTCGCAATATGAACTGCTCACCAATCTTGGTTCAAGGTTCGCGCGCGTCTGGCGTTAGATAATCGGTTAGTATGCACTTAGCGGCCCACCATTGGTCAGCGCGCATAAAGACATAAAAAAAGGGCGCCACAAT
>CALGEE010000470.1 GCA_937881525.1 uncultured Sphingomonadales bacterium
TGATGTCATCAATGGCGGGCCAGCGTTGCGCGAATGGATTGATTCTTTGGCGAGCATGCCTGATGAATTTGATGCCATGACGTCAGTCGATGAGGAAAGCTGGATCGAAGAACGCCGCCAATATTTGCTGCATTAATGGCCGTGTTTACGGCTTAGCTCGCGCATCGCGTCATCAAGCCCTTCAAGCGTCAGTGGATACATGCGGTCGTTCATCAGCTCTTTGATAATCTTCGTGGATTGCGAATATCCCCACTGTTTTTCAGGGACGGGGTTAAGCCAAACCGTTGCGGGGTAGGTACTGGTGATCCGGTTCATCCAGACCGCACCCGATTCTTGATTGAAATGTTCAACCGAACCGCCGGGATGGGTAATTTCATACGGGCTCATTGATGCATCGCCTACCATTACGACCTTATAGTCATGCGGGAACTTATGGAGAAGGTCCCACATTTGCGTGCGTTCGCTAAACCGGCGTTTATTGTCTTTCCAAACGCCCTCATAAGGGCAGTTGTGAAAATAGAAAAACTCTAGGTTTTTGAATTCACTCGTCGCTGCACTGAAGAGTTCTTCACACAATTTGATGAACGGATCCATTGATCCGCCGACATCCAGCATCAGAAGCAATTTAATAGCGTTGCGGCGTTCGGGGCGCATTTTGATATCTAGCCATCCTTGGCGGGCAGTCCCGTTAATCGTGCCATCAATGTCCAGTTCTTCCACTGCGCCATCGCGGGCAAAGCGGCGCAGACGGCGCATTGCAATTTTGATATTGCGCGTGCCCAATTCTTTCGTGTTGTCGAGATTTTGAAACTCGCGCTTGTCCCACACTTTGACAGCGCGATTATGTTTGGACTCGCCGCCAATCCGGACACCTTCGGGATTGTACCCTGAATTGCCATAAGGCGATGTGCCACCCGTGCCGACCCATTTGTTGCCACCCTGATGACGCTTTTCCTGCTCCTCAAGCCGCTTTTTAAGCGTCTCCATCAACTCGTCCCAGCTGCCCATCTTCTCTATCTTCGCCATTTCTTCGGGCAACAGATATTTTTCAGCGATGGCTTTTAACCAATCGGCAGGGACGTCGAAGGGATTTTGTCCATATTCCGTGAATATGCCTTTGAAGACTTTTCCGAAAACTTGGTCAAAACGGTCGAGCAATGCCTCGTCTTTGACCAAAGTAGCGCGGGCAAGATAATAGAATTCTTCGGGGCTCTGGCCAATTACGTCGGCATCCAGCGCTGCCAGCAACGCCAGATGTTCTTTCAGCGACGCCGAGATGCCCGCTGTCCGCAACTCTTCCATGAATGAAAAAAACACCGGCGGGCTCCTGTATAAAATGACCGATTAAGCGGTTATCGGTCTAGCGGCGCTGGCTGTTATGCGGCAATTGATAACCCCAGAGCAATCGAACGGATGCTAATTATTTGGACGGCGTGCCATGAATGCAAGGCGTTCGAACAGCATGATGTCCTGCTCGTTCTTAAGCAGCGCGCCATGCAGTGGCGGTATGGCTTTTGTTGGGTCTCGCGACTGAAGCACGTCCAATGGCATATCTTCATGCAGCAACAGCTTTAACCAGTCTAGCAATTCGCTGGTGCTTGGCTTTTTCTTGAGACCCGGAACGTCCCGGACTTCGTAGAAAATATCCATAGCTTTCGAAACGAGCATTTTTTGGATGCCTGGGAAATGGACATCGATAATCGCTTGCATGGTCGTGCGATCAGGGAATTTGATATAATGGAAGAAACAACGACGCAGGAACGCGTCGGGCAATTCCTTTTCG
>CALGEE010000471.1 GCA_937881525.1 uncultured Sphingomonadales bacterium
CTGACAAAGCGCGCGCTGCTGCCTCAGCCTTGCGGGGCTCCCGCAATATGAAGGGCAGAAAAGCGGCCAATATCAAACCTGGAATGGCGACCACCATGAATGCCACGCGCCAGCCATAGGCATCGTTCAATACGCCGCCGATGACCAGGCCCAATAAGCTGCCAATGGGTATGCCCAGTCCATAAAAGGCGATGGCGGACGATCTTTTTTCGGCAGGCACGCTGTCGGTGATGAGCGAATGGGCCGCGGGCGTGCATCCCGCCTCGCCAACACCAACGCCCACTCTGGCGAGCGCAAGCTGTGCAAAGTTTTGCGCTAATCCGCACAACGCGGTCATAGCCGACCAAACCGCCAGAGATATTGATATAAGGCCTACGCGGTTGGTTCCGCTATTATCGGCATAGCGCGCAATCGGAATGCCCAGAAGCGTGTAAAAAAGCGCGAAAGCAAGGCCAGTCAGCAGACCGATTTGGGTGTCCGAAAGGCCAAGATCGCGACTGATGGGTTCAGCGAGTATGTTCACGATCTGCCGATCGAGAAAGTTCAGAACATAAACGATCATCAATACCCACAGCAGCAGTCTAGGATTTGTAACCTGATGCTTTGCAGGGGGTGCCTTTTGGCCTTCGTTCACGACTGCCTTCTCCTCTGTCTTCGTTATGGAATAAATTTTGACATTGTCAAAGGCTTGGAGGGTTCATGAAACGGTCATTATAATCGGGTGTGACTATAGGAAGGTTTAGATAATCAGTTAGTCCCACAAGTCTGTCATTGACTGTTGCGTGTGGGACGGCCCTGGGGGCATAGTGACAACTCGCGAAACGACGGCGTATATGCCTCTCAATGATTTGGATCTTAACTTGTCACTGGAGGATCGTTTCATGGTCATGGCTTATGGTGCCATTCAGTGGCCTTGGTTGTTGCGCAGCCTCGATGGCGGGCGCAAGAAAGATAAAGCGGCGCTTCTTGCGTATCTCGACCTGCCACTTGATGCGCTGCCCATTTTGGGGAGCTGGAAAGCCGACACTCATTTTTTATGGCACATCGTCTCGGCAATTGAGGAAATGCGTCCGGAACAGGTTGTCGAACTTGGCTGCGGCGCGTCCACTTTTGTGGCGGCGCGGGCTTTGCAGCTGTTTGGCGGTGGCAAGCTTGTCAGTTATGATCAGCACGCCGCGTTTGCCAAAACCACGCAAGACTGGATCCACGACAACAACATGGCGGTCGAAATTCGTCATGCACCACTGGGCGCACCGCCAGCAGGATGGCCAGGTCATTGGTACCAGCTGTCCGACGTCCCAGCAGAAATTGACCTACTTATTATCGACGGACCGCCATGGGTGCTTCATCCGCATGTGCGCGGTGCGGCAGCTAGCCTGTTTCCGCGCATCCGTCCCGGTGGCCGGATTTTGCTAGATGATGCAGCACGTCCCGTTGAACGCGTCGTTGCGCGGCGCTGGCGCAAAGAACAGCGCAACATGGAATTCACGCTCGACAGTAAAGGCGCCAAGGGCACCTTGCTTGGGCACAAGCACCCCGCTAAACTTTTGTCTTTCGCGCTTTAGTGACCTTATTGCTGGCGAGTTCTAACCCCGCCTTGCCACCAGCAGCGGTGTGGGATGGCGCATGCGGCGTTTCCAGATATTCCGGCTCCTCTACCTCAAGCATGCCTTCCCACTTTGTAATGACTGACGTTGCTACTGCGTTGCCGACAACGTTCGTCGCGGTCCGGCCCATATCAAGGAACTGGTCGATGGCGAGGATAAGGGCAACGCCCTCCACCGGGAGGTCGAACATCGCCAAAGTGCCCGTGATGACCACCAAAGATGCGCGCGGTACAGCGGCATCGCCCTTCGATGAAATCAGCAGCGTAAGCAGGATTAGGATTTGCGTCCCGATGGTCAGATCAATGCCATAGGCTTGCGCGATAAAGATCGTTGCAAAGCTCATATACATCATCGAACCATCAAGGTTGAAGCTGTAGCCAAACGGCAGCATGAATCCAGATATCCGACGCGGGACGCCGAAACGATCAAGCTGTTCGAACAGCTTAGGCAGCGCCGCCTCGCTTGATGCCGTGGAAAATGCAATAAGCATGGGCTCGCGGATGTAGCGGATGAGTGTCCAAATTCGCCGTACAAGGAA